>JBAZJT010000011.1 GCA_041651175.1 Elusimicrobiales bacterium
AAAGCGGATGAAAAGGAACAGGTAAAAGGAGGCGTTATCGGGCAATAAAAAGAGCGAAAAAATCAGGCACAAAAACATTCCCGGCTTTCATTGGCAAAAGCACGGGCTACTGAAGTTTTCAGGTTAATGGGAAAAATGGATTTTGTATTGCTAAAATCAAGTTGACGGGGATAGGTCCAACGGCCCATGTGGGGGCGGCGCGCCATTACTACAATGAACCCAAGTGAGTCTTGGGACTCGCCACGCTAATAAGGAGTGTGACCAAATGAAATATGTTCTGTCCGTGCTGATGGCCGCCGCGTTCGGCGCGCAGCCGGTTTACGCGCTGAGCCTGGCGGATGCGGGATATTCCCCGTTTGCGCTGGGCACTTCGCCGTCTGACATTGAAACGCCGGACGCGCGGCAAAGCGACGCAAAATCGCCGGAGGAAGCGCCCTCGCAAAGACAGGCGCCGCCTTACGGCTACGGCATGCAGCTGAATGCCTCCATAAATCTGGGCGGCAACAATGTCCAAGTGCAGGACTGGCGCAACGGCTTCACTGTCAATGTGGGGCATGTGGGCTACGGCATGTACTCCGTGCAGGCGTTCATTGACGGAGCCGAGGTGCGCTACGGCATCGTCGGCACGCCGGGCGGATCATACCGCGTGCAGAATATGGATATTTACTTCAGCCGGCAGGGCGGCACTGTCTATATGCAGGCGAGCATCCCGCAGGCAGGTTATTCCGGCGCAGCCCAGTTCAATATGGACTGGAACGGCGAGATGTACGGCGCCGACTATGGCCGGGGATACGACCTGCGCTTTACGCGGTACGCCGTAAGCGGCACCATCAACCCCGCGCAGTTTCCGAAAGCGGTACTGGGTTCGCTGGCCGCCTATTACGCCGCAACGTTGATGGATGGAAACTCCAATCAGGGACCGTATCCACCTCCGCCGCCCGGACCGTACCCGCCCCCCGGACCATACCCGCCGCCTCCCCCGCATCACCCGCCGCACCAGCCTCCGCAGTACCCGCCGCCTCCGCCGCATCACCCGCCGCATCACCCGCGCGACATCGGCTCGTCCGACGCCGCTCAGTTCTGATTTCAAATGCGGCAGAAAGCCCCGGCTCCGCAAGGAGCCGGGGCTTTACATTTCCCGTCCGCAAAACCACCGGATATAACGGCAACAGGTTATCCGTAGCGCACGATGTGCCGGGCCAGTTTCTCCTCAAGTTCGGCGGGTTTTATGGGCTTGGTGATATAATCGTTTATCCCGGCGGCAAGGGCGGCGTCGCGGTCTTCTTTCAGCGCGGCGGCGGTAAGCGCGATTATGGGCATGGCAAGGGACAACCGTCCGCGCATGGCGCGCGCCGTCTCCAGCCCTGACATTTCCGGCATCACCATATCCAGTATGACGACATGGTATTTCTTCGCGCGCGCCATCTCCAGCGCCTGCGCCCCGCCTGAGGCCGCGTCCACCTCACAACCGAGGTTTTCAAGCAGTATCCGGGCCAGTTTAAGATTGACCGGGTTATCCTCCACCAGCAAGGCGCGCACCCCTGAGAACGGTTTGGCGGGCTTGTCCGCCGCTATCAGCGCGGCGCCCGATTGCGGCGGCCCGCCCTTCTCGGCGCGCGGCATGACGAAGGTTACGGTGAAAACGCTGCCTTTGCCCGGCTCGGATTTCAGCGAGACGCCGCCGCCCATTCGGGCGGACAGCGTGCGCACTATGCCAAGCCCCAGCCCGGAGCCGCCGAAATTGCGCCACACCGAAGGACCGGCCTGGGTAAAAGGCTCGAACAACTTCGCCTGGGCTTCCGGGGGGATTCCCATGCCGGTGTCGCGCACCGATATTTCCGCGCGGATTTTCCCATCGTCTTGGAGGGAACAGGCTATGGCAAGCACAACCTCGCCCTCATGGGTGAATTTCACCGCATTGGAAAGCAGGTTCAGGAGTATCTGGCGCACGCGCGCGGGGTCGCCGCGCATATCGCATTGGGCGGAGGCGTCCATTTCAAGCCGCAGCGCCAGCCCCTTCGCCAGCGCCTGATGGCGCACAAGGTTAAGCGCGCTTTCCGCCGCCTCGCGCAGGCTGAAATCTATCTCCTCCAGTTCCATCTTGCCCATCTCTATCTTGGCCACGTCTATGATGTCGCCCAGCAGTATGCCCAGCGTTTCCGCGCTCTCCTGCATTATGCCGACATATTCGCGCTGCGTATCGTCCATGCCGGTTTTGGCCAGCAGTTCCGAAAACCCCTTTAGCGCGTTAAGCGGCGTGCGGATTTCATGCGACATTTCGGCCAGGTAGCGGGTTTTCACGCGGTTGGAAATTTCCGCCTGCTCGCGGCGGCGCAGCAGTTCCTCCCTGTCCGCGGAAGAAACGGCGCTTTCACGCACGATGATCACGTGTTCCGGCACGGCGTCGCTGCCGCGTATCGGAAGCACCGAAAGGATGCCGTCTGCAATGCGCCCGCCCTTGACCAGAAACTGCGTCCCGTAGGACTGGGGAACAGCCTCGCCGCGCAGCCGGGCGGCGTATCTGGCGGTTATCATGGGGCGCAGGCCGGGGGGGAAAAACTCCAGGATGTCCATGCCGTTCATCTCTTCAGAAGTGTATCCCAGCATACGCTGCAGCGCCAGGTTGGTATAGCGCACTTTGCCGTTGCTCGCCACGCCCATTCCGTGCGGAGAGCATTCCACCAGCGCGGAGTACCAGCGTATAATAGAACTTTCGTTCTTGTTGCAGAGGCGGTAAATGCCCCTGTAGCCGCCGAGCTTGCAATTGCCGTCGTAAAAAGGAATTCCATTCAGTTCAAATAGCACCGGACGGCCCTGCTTGTTGAGCACGGGCTGGCTTACCTGGTAAAAAGCCTGTCCGTGCTTCATTATGTCTTCCACGAATTTCCTGCGAGCCTGCCTGAGCTCTTCCGGCACCAGCGCGAAAACGCTTGTGCCCACCAGCTCGCCCACCTCGTAGCCCAGTATATTTTTCACGGACGGGCTTATATAGGTGATGATGCCGTTTCTGTCCATCTCGGCGATGACGGTATCCTCGGAACCTTCAACCGGCTCGCGAGAATCAGCCTCCGCATCCGGCTTGATTTTCACCATATAGCCGGAGGACGCCGCGCCCCCCAGCGCAACCGCCGGCGACTCCAAAAAAAACTCAAGAGGCTTGCGGTATGTCACCGCAAACTTCTTGAGTTGTATGACGTCCAGTCTTACCTGACCCGACTCTATTTTCGACAAGTAGGATTGCGTGACACGCAAGAGTCGTGCCGCCTCCCGTTGCAGAAGACCCGCTCCCTTTCTGGCCGCTATCAGCTTGGCGACCAACCGCCTGTGCTGGCCGGAATGTATGGTCTTCATACTACCCCTCTGCACCTGTTGTAGAATTTACAAGAATACATCGCCCAATGCCAAACTGGAATATCGGCCTTTATTCAGCCTATATTATAGTCTGGCTCTTTATTGTACTATCCGCAAGTGGTTTCTACCGAAACCCGTTTTCAGAAAGGAAGTTTTCCGTAATGGAATTTCCTCCCCGGCGGGCGTATTTGAGAAGGATATCGGGCTCGAAGTTCAGCATATCGCCCGGATTGCGGTATTTCAGTGCGGTGGCGGACCATGTGGCGGGTATGACGGCGGTTTCAAATTCGCAGTTGCGGACGGAGGCTATCGTAAGGCTTACCCCGTCCAGCGCGGCGGAGCCTTCCTCAATCAAATCCCCGGACGCTTCCGCCGGGGCGGCAAAACGCATAATACGCGCCGCCGCGCGCGGGACGACGGAAACAAGCCTTACGGCGGTTTTGACATGCCCGGTAACGATATGCCCGCCAAGGCGGGAGCCCAGCTTAAGCGCGCGCTCCAGATTAACCCTGCCGCCGCGCCGCAAAGCGTGAAAAGCCGTTTTGCGGAATGTTTCCGGCGACACATCAAATGCCGCCGTCCCTCCGGCGAACAAAGCCACGGTCAGGCAGACGCCGTTGACCGCTATGCTCTCGCCCAAATCCGGCTTCCAGCCGGGGGGGAGGCGCAGTTCCAGCCGGCCCGTTCCGGCGCGCAGTATTTCGCCTTCCGCTTCAATTATTCCGGTGAACATGACCCTCCGCCACTATATCCCCGCCGCACATGCGGACGGACACATTTTCAAGCCGCAGTCCCAGCAGCCCGCCGGAGACGCGCGCGATTCCGCGCCCGCCCAGCGAGGGCAGCGCTTTCCCGCCGCCGAAAACCGCTGGCGCGCTGATGAAAATAAATTTGTCCACAAGCCCCGCGTCGCTGAAAGCGCCGCACAGGGCGGGACCGGATTCCAGCATGGCATAGGCGATGCCGCGCCGGCCCAGTTCGCGCATAAGCGGCGCAAGCGGGACGCGCCCGCCGGTTTTGAAAGCCAGCACCCCGCAGCCCGCCTTTTCCAGCGCGCGCCGCTTTGCAGCCGGCGCGTCCGAAGAACATGCCACAAGCAGCGGATGCTCACGCGCTGTTTTGACCATATCGCAGGAGACGGGGATTCTAAGTTCCGTATCCGCCACCACGCGAAGCGGCTGGCGCGCGCCCGGCAGTCTTGCATTAAGCATGGGATTGTCAGACAGAACAGTGCCTATGCCGGTTATCACCGCGTCGCTTTCCGCGCGCAGGCGGTGGACGAAACGGCGGGATTCCGCGCCCGTTATCCAGCGGGAATTGCCGAGGCGGTCGGCAACCCTGCCGTCAAGGCTCTGGGCGATTTTGGCCGTCACATAAGGCAGGCCTTCGCGCATCAGCTTGTTAAATCCGGGATTGAGCGCCCCGCACCGCTTTGCCAGCAGCCCCGCGCGGGTTTTGATTCCCGCCGCGCGCAGGACGCGGGCGGCGCGCCCGCAATTGGCGGGGTTAGGATCCCGCGCGCCGAAAACGACCCCGCGTATTCCGGCCTTTATTATCGCCTCGGAACACGGGGGGGTTTTCCCGCATGAGGAGCATGGTTCCAGCGTAACATACAAGGTTGCGCCCCGCGCGGCTGCGCCGGCATCCCGTATCGCGTTTATCTCGGCATGAGGCCCGCCGAAGCGCAAATGCGCCCCTTCCCCGACGATACGCCCGGACCTGGCCACAACCGCCCCCACCATCGGATTGGGATGCGCGCCCATGACTCCCCTGCGCGCTATCTCCAGCGCGCGCAGCATGAAGCGCTCGTCCTCCGGGGAAAAGCTCATTTTTTCAGTTTGCGCCACAGGTCGGCCATCTCTATCGCGGCGGCGGCGGCCTGCGCGCCCTTGTTGCCCTGCTTGCTGCCTGCGCGCTCTATGGCCTGTTCCAGATTGTCCGCCGTAACCACGCCGAAAATGACCGGCACGCCGGAACCCATCGCCGCCTGGGCTATGCCGCGCGCGGCCTCGCCGCAGACAAGCTCGTAATGCGAGGTCGCGCCCCTTATCACCGCCCCCAGGCAGATGACGGCGTCATAGCGTTTGGACATTGCCAGCCGCTGCGCAAGCTGCGGCAACTCAAAGGCGCCGGGGGCCCTGGCTATTTCTATATCCGCCTCGCGCGCGCCATGGCGGGCAAGCGCGTCAAGCGCGCCTTCCAGCAGCTTGCCGGTGATGAAATCGTTGAACCGGGAAACCGCGACGGCGAACTTAAGCCCTTCCCCGTTAAGCATTCCTTCCGTTGTTTTTATGTTCATAGCAGATGTCCCAGCCTCGTTTTCTTGGCGCGGAGGTAGCGGCTGTTTTCCCTGTTGCCGGGAATTACAAGCGGCACCCGCTCCGTTATTTCCAGCCCGTAGCCGGAAAGCCCCGCGATTTTGCGGGGGTTGTTGGTTATAAGCCTGATTTTCCGCGCGCCCAGGTCCGCCAGAATCTGCGCGCCCTCTCCGTAATCGCGCAGATCGGCGGCGAAACCCAGCTTGACGTTTGCTTCCACGGTGTCAAAACCCTCGTCCTGAAGCCCGTAGGCCTTTAGCTTGTTCACCAGCCCTATTCCGCGCCCCTCCTGGCGCATGTAGAGCAGCGCGCCGGAGCCGTTTTCGGCTATCATCCGCATGGCGGCGCGCAACTGCGAGCCGCAGTCGCACCGCAGCGAGCCAAAGACGTCGCCGGTGATGCATTCCGAATGCACCCTTACCAGCGCCTCGCCCTGCGGTTTTCCGCAGACAAGGGCTATATGCTCGCGCCCGTCAACCAGGCTGCGGTACACCGTCATCTCAAAAACGCCGAATTCCGTCGGCAGCCGGGCCGAGGACTGCTTCTGCACCAGCGTCTCCGCCCTGCGGCGGAAGGCTATGATATCGGCTACCGTGCCAAGCTTCAGCCCGTGCCGCGCGCAGAAACGGCGCAGTTGCGGCACGCGGGCCATGGTGCCGTCCTTATTGAGTATCTCGCAAATCACTCCGGCGGGATAGAGGCCGGCGGCGCGGGCCAGGTCCACTGCCGCCTCGGTATGTCCGGCGCGGACAAGAACGCCGCCCTCCCTGGCGCGCAGCGGGAAAACATGCCCGGGACGCGCCAAATCCTCCGGGACGGTTTTGGGATTTACAAGCGCGGCTATGGTGCGCGCCCTGTCGTGGGCGGAAATGCCGGTGGTAACCCCGGCTTTGGCGTCAACGGAGACGGCCCAGTCGGTCTTGTATATGTCGCCCGAGGGGGCGGCCATGCGCTCCAGCCCCAGTTCGTCCAGCCGGCGCGACTGCGCGGCGACGCATATCAGGCCGCGCCCGTGCGCCGCCATGAAATTCACCTCGCGCGGGCCGCAGAACTGCGCGGCAATGACGAGGTCGCCCTCGTTCTCGCGCGATTCGTCGTCGGCGATAACTACGAGTTTCCCGGCCTTGAAATCGGCTATGATGTCTTCTGCGGAAGCAAAAACGGAAGTCTTCTTATAAACGATAACGCCCCCTTCTCTCCGGGGGCGAAAATGGAAGCGCCGGCGCGGCGCGCCGGCAAGCTCTTCTCTCATCTGGACTTTACCATCGGCCCCGGAATTTCACCGGGTCATGCCGTTTTTCGGCTCGCGGGCTGTACCGCCGGTCTGGAATTTCACCATGCCCCGAAGAGCAAGCAATACTATTATACCAAAATCTGATACCATAAGCCCAGCTATGAGAATAACCTTATTATCGCTCTGCTGCGCGTTGCTTTGTTCATGCGCCGGGGTTCCCGACAGGAAAACCGCGGAATCTCTTGACGGCTGGCTGAACCGCCAGAAAACCGTCGCCCTGTCCGGGATGACGGCCAATATCTCCTCCGGCCTGTCCGGAGAAAAGAGATTCGGCATGCAGTTCGTGACAGACGAACGCAAGGATTATGTCAAAGACATGCTGGCCCGCAAAGACCCCCGCTTCCGCGCGGAGGGGGCTGATTTGATACTAAGCGGCATAAAGGCCGCGCCCGGCTCGGTCTGCGCCGCCCCGCCCGGAAAGCCGCCGGAACCGGATTATTTCTTCCACTGGACCCGGGATTCCGCCATCGTGATGGACGTTCTGTCCGCGCTGGACGCGAAAGCCCCGTCCCCGGAAAGGCAGGCCATGCTGGCGGATTTCATACATTTTTCGCGCGGCCTTCAAACGGACTTCCCGGACGGCGGGCTGGGCGAGCCGCGCTTTAACATGGACGGTTCCGCCGACGTGCTGAAATGGTCCCGCCCCCAGCACGACGGCCCCGCGCTGCGCGCGCTGACTCTGATCCGCCATGAATCGCGCCGCGCCCCGCTGCCGGACAAAACCGCCGCCGAACTGCGCGCCGCCGCGCTTGCGGACCTGGATTTTATCGCCTCCGCATGGGACAAACCCGCCTTTGACCTGTGGGAGGAATACAGGGGCGCGGATTATTATGCCGCCGTAGTGCAACTGGCGGCGCTGGAGGCCGGCTCCGCCTGGGCGGCGGCCAAAGGGGAGGGGGAGCGCGCCAAATCATATTCCGCCGCAGCGGGCGCGCTGCGCTCCGCGCTGGAAGGCTACTGGCGAAGCGACGCCGGGTTCTACGCCTTTCATCTCGGAAAACAGATTTACTGGGACGGCACGGAACGGCCAAAGCCCGGCGGCAATCTTGACTTTGCCATTGTGATGGCGGCGCTGCATTCCGGCCTTGAAGACGGGCCCCACTCGCTGCTGGGCGACAGGGTGCTTTCCACGACGGTCAAACTTGAGGACCTGTTCGCAAAAACATATCCGCTCAACCGCGCCCGCGCGCAGGACGAGGGCGCCGCCATGGGCCGCTACGACGGGGACGATTATTACGGCGGCAACCCGTGGGCGTTCGCCACATTCGCCTGGGCTCAGGCGCATTACAGGGCAGCCTCGCTGGCGGCGAAAAAAAGCGAACTGTCCGCCACGCCGCTGAACCTGGAATTTTTCTCCCGCGCGCTGCGCCGCGCGGGCCGGACCGCCATGCCCGCCGCCGGAGACAATCTGCTTGCCCCCGGACTGCGCGCGGACCTGCTGCGCGGACTGGTCCTGCGCGGCGACGATGTTATGAGAACGGCCCGCCGCTGCATTCCGCCCTCCGGCGATATAGCCGAACAGTTTGACAAAACCACCGGCGCGCCCGTATCGGCGCGGAACCTTTCGTGGAGCTTTGCCTCCTTCCTGGCGGCGGAGCAGGCCCGCAGGGAGGCCGCCGGGCTTTACTGATACTTGCGTTTGCCGCGGTTTTTGTTAAAATAGTATCCGCATGATATACCGAGCGGTTCTGTGGACAGGCGCGTTCGCTTTGCTCTGTCTGCTGGCCACTGTTGCGCTGGCGGCATCCGGCAGGAGTCACCACATAACCGCCGCAGCCGCAGTAACGCTGGCTCTGGTTCACGCATCGCTGGCGGCATATAAACAGTTCAGGTTCAGGCGCCCGGCCATTCCGCCGGGAGGAGCAGGCAAATGAAACTCGCTTTCGCTTTCACTGCAACGGCTTTGCTCTCGGCGGTTCCGGCTTTTGCGCACCCGCCTTCCGCGATACATATCTCCATAACCGGCAAGCAGGTCAACGTAACAGTGGACCACAACACGCGGAACAGGCTTAAGCATTACATCGACAAAATCGCGGTAAGCCTTGACGGCAAAACGCTGGTCTCGCAGAATTTCGCCTTGCAGCAGGATGAGAAAACCCAGACCGCGGTATACCTGCTGCCCGAACTCAAAAGCGGCGCGGTGGTGCGGGTATACGCCGAGTGCAACATGAAAGGCAGCCTTGCCGCGGAGCAGAAAGCGCCATAATGGCCAGAATAAGAATACTTATAGCCGCAAACGCCGCGCAGAACGGCCTCGCAAAATCAATCAGCGATGCCGGCTGCGACGTCGCCGCCGCGGCAACCAGCCTCAAAGAAGCGCTGGACGCCTGCGCGCGCGGCGCGGCGGACATGGCATTGGTGGACATAAGATTCGGCGGCGACGCGGCCTCGGCGCAGAAAGCGGCGTCTTTAATAGAGGAAAAAGCGTCCATCCCCGTGGTTTTTTTCGCCCCGGAGGAATGCGCCTGCCCCGCAACCCCCTCAGGCGCGCCCGGCTGCGCGGACAATCCGC
The DNA here is from genome assembly GCA_041651175.1 of Elusimicrobiales bacterium. Lineage (NCBI taxonomy): Bacteria > Pseudomonadati > Elusimicrobiota > Elusimicrobia > Elusimicrobiales > Elusimicrobiales bacterium. The sequence continues at coordinate 9,476 of JBAZJT010000011.1, forward strand.
TGCGCCCGGGCGAGGCGGCGGGCTTTGTCAAATTCGCGCTTTACCGCAGGGAAACCGAAGCCGCGCTGATGGAAAGCCGGCGCTGGCTCTCGGCAACGCTCAAAAGCATAGCGGACGCCGTTATTGCAGTTGACAGGGGCGGCTGCGTGCGCCTGATGAACAACGTGGCAGAGGCCGTTACCGGCTGCGCCGGCAACAAATGCGCGGGCCGCTTCATAGACGACGTGGTTGAGATCAAGGATGAAAAAACGGGCCGCCGCATTCCCAATCCGGTTTTTTCCGCGATGGAGCGCAACGACATGGTGCGCGCGCCGTTTGACATAATTCTGTCCACCATGGGCGGCAGGAATGTGGCTGTGGGCTGCAAGGCCACCCCCATAGTCAAAGAGAACGGCGAGGTTCACGGCGCGGTGCTTGCCTTCTGGGACGTCAGCGAGGCGCGGCTGGCGCAGCAGGCCCTCGCCCGCAGCGAAACCAAATACCGCCTGCTGGTGGAAAATGCCAGCAGCATCATAATGCGCGTGGACCTCTCCGGCAACATAACTTTTTTCAACGAGTTCGCGCAGAGCTTTTTCGGTTTCGGGGAGAACGAAATCCTGGGGAAAAATTTTATAACAACGTTGTTTCCGCGGGAAAGCGCCCCGTATTCCGAGGCGGCGGCCATGCTGCGCCGCCTGGCCCAGGGCGGTGAAAGCAGCCTCTCCTTCCAGTCCGAAAACCTCAGACGCGGGGGGGAGACGGCCTCCATCGCCTGGACCAGCCGGCTCATCAAGCTGGATAACGGCGGCAGGGAAATACTCTGCGTGGGAGCCGACATAACCAGCCTCAAGCGCGCGGAATACGCCCTGGCCGAAAGCGAGAACAAATACCGCAGCCTTTTTGAGGATTTCCTTGATGCCATATATCTGGCCGACGCCGGCGGCGCGCTGACAGAGGCCAATCACGCATTTCTTGACCTGTTCGGCTACAGCGAGGAACAGTTCCGCGCCGGCGCGCATCTGCGCGACATTTTCATAAGCGACAGCGACCTTTCCGCCTTCCTGGGCGAGGTGGAAACGCGCGGCGCGGTCAGAAACTACGAGATAAAACTCAGAAAGTCCAGCGGCGCTGTTATGGACTGCCTGATAACCTCGTCGCTGAGACCGGGCAGGGGCGCGGGCTTTGAAGGCGTGCTGCGCGACATAACCGAGCAGAAAAAGGCCCAGCGCGAGCTGGAAAAGGCCCGCGCCGAACTTGAACTGCGCGTGCAGGAACGCACCAAAGAACTGGCCACGGCCAATGCCGAGCTTTCCGCGGCGTATTCGGAGCTGCAGGACGCCAATCTCCAGCTTATACAGTCCGAGAAGATGGCGGCGCTGGGGCGCTTTTCCTCCGGCATAGCGCACGAGATAAAAAATCCGCTGGGCATCATTCTGGGCGGCATAGAGTATCTGCAGATAAAAGACCTCGTTTCCATAGACTTCCGGGAGGACGAGTTCACCGGCGCCAAGCTGCCCGCCGTGCTGCTGCTGCGCCTGGCCGCGGACGGGCTGGCGCAATCCTGGCCCGTGGAAAACGAGAAGCAGGCGATATCCGCCCTGAACGAAGTTCTGGATTCCAACTCCTTTTACGAGAAATGGAGCGCGCTGGGCAAGACGGCGCCCAACCGCGAGGCACAGGAACTGGTGCGCCTCACCGCAGAGTCGCGCAAGCAGGAATTTTCCTCGCTGCTGCCGGTGGAGCGCAGCTATGTGAAATTTCTCAACCGCTATCTGCTGGAGCTGGCCTATCCGGCCGACTGCCCGCACTCGCCTTACTCCGAAGTATTCCTGGCGATGATAAAGATAAAGGACGCCACCATGCGCGCCGACACCATAGTGCGCAATCTGCTGCGGTTTGCCCGCCCCTCGGAAATGCAGACGGAGCGCCTCGCCCCCGAATCGCTTATAGACTACGCCATAAACAACATCCCCGCGGAGGAGAAAAACCACGTCTCTTTTTCCGCAGACTATGAACGCGGCCTTGAAGTGGATGTGGACCGCAACCAGATTATACAGGTCATAATAAATGTCCTGGTAAACGCCGCGCAGGCCATCCCGCGCCGCAGCGAGGGCCGGATAAGCGTGCGCACATACAAAACATCGCGTCCCGAGTTGTCCGGGAAAAGACTTTACTGCGCCATGGAGATCAAGGATAACGGCGTCGGTATCAGACAGCAGGACATGCAGCGCATTTTTGAGCCTTTTTTCACAACCAAAATATATAACAGGACTCTGGAGTCGCACCCCGTGGAAACAGGCATAGGACCGGGCTCGCCCGGAATGACAATACGCCGCGTCTGGCGCGACGTGCGCCACGGCCAGACGCAGGGAACGGGACTGGGGCTTTCCGTATCCAAATCCATAGTCAATAACCATAGAGGCGACATGACGCTTTCCAGCGTGGAGGGAGAGGGCACCACGGTAACCGTTCTGCTGCCCCTCGCGCAGCCATGAGCGAAAAATCACTGATACTGGAACTGTTCCTCAGCAAAAAAGCGCTGGAGGAGAAGGATATTCCGCAAATTCTGACCGCGCAGCACAAGGACAACACCACCGTAGAAGAGGCGCTGGTATCCTCCAAATTCGCCACCGAAGCCGACATTGCCCAGTCGTATTGCGACTATTTCAAAGTGCCCTTCATCCCGGACGAGGAATTCGCCAAGTCCGCCGAAAAATCCATAGAGCTGGCGAACCTGCTGCCGGAACGTTTCGCGCGCGCCAACAAGGTCATCGCGCTGGAAAAAGCAGAGGATACGCTGCGCGTGGCCGTGATAAACCCGTCAGAGATTTTCATCGTGCAGGAGATTTACCTCTATACCGGGCTGAAAGTGCAGCTTTCGGTGGCCACCATAACCGCCATAACAAACGCGCTTAACACCCATTACGGCCAGCGCGACGAGGTCAAGGAACTGGCCTCGGACCTGCTGCCCGCCAGCAAAGGCGACGAGGACGACGAGACCGAGGAAGTCCTGGACCTCAACAAGCCCATCCCCGCCACGCGCGAGACGCAGGTTGTGCTGTTTGTAAACAAGATGCTTGAAACCTCGCTGCAGCAGCGCGCCAGCGACATACACGTGGAGCCGTATGCCGAGGAAATCCGCATCCGCTTCCGCATAGACGGCATTTTAAGCGAGGTGCCGCCTCCGCCGAAATCCATGTTCGTGCCGCTTATCTCGCGCATCAAGATATTAAGCAAGCTGGACATAGCCGAAAAGCGCGTGCCACAGGACGGGTCGTTTACCATGCGCTACAACAGCGCGCGGGTGGACGTGCGCGTGTCCACCTGCCCCACGGTGTACGGCGAGAAGATGGTCATGCGTATCCTTAACAAGGACAAACTCCCGCTGGATTTTGAAAAGCTGGGCTTCCAGAAAGCGCAGCTTGACGCTTTCGTCAAAGGCATAAACTGCCCCAACGGGCTGATTTATGTAACCGGCCCCACCGGCTCGGGCAAGTCCACAACGCTTTATACGGCGCTGCAAATGCTCAACTCGCCGGAAAAGAACATAATGACCGTTGAAGACCCCGTGGAATACAAGTTCCACGGCATCAACCAGGTGCAGGTGAAACCGAAGGTGGGGCTGACTTTTTCAGGCGCGCTGCGCTCTTTCCTCCGCCAGGACCCGGACATCATCATGCTTGGCGAAACCCGCGACGCCGAAACCGCCGAAATCTGCCTGCGCGCCGCGCTTACGGGCCACCTGGTCCTCTCAACGCTGCACACCAACGACGCGCTTTCCGCGGTATCCCGCCTTGAGGATATGGGGATAGAGCCGTTCCTGCTCGCCTCCACGTTGCGCGTGGTGGAAGCGCAGCGGCTTGTGCGCAAACTTTGTCCAAACTGCAAGCAGTCCTATCCTCCTCCGCCGGATGTCATAAAAAAATACGGTTTCGCTGAAGGGGATGTCCTCTACACCCATGTCGGCTGCGAGCAGTGCAACGGCCTGGGCTACCGCGGCAGAATCGGCCTTTACGAGGTTATATTCGTAACACCCGCCCTTTCCGACATGATACAACGCAAAGAGCCGCTGCCCGCGCTTGTGGCCCAGGCAAAACGCGAGGGCACGAAATTCCTGTTTGACGTCGGGTTGGACAAGGTGCGCGAAGGCTCCACCAGCCTTGAGGAAGTGGTAACCGCCGCCGCCGTGGGCGAGTAACCCGCGCTCCCGTTCCATATAAAACAGGCCGCCGCCGGCTAGCCGGCGGCGGCCTGTTCCTGCACTTTGTCGGCTACCAGACGTTTCTGCGGAACAGATAATCCAGCTGGCCCGCGTTTTTAAGCCCCAGCGGCACGGCGTCGCTTCCCGGCGCCTTCTCAAGCAGCACCCGCGGCGCGGCTTCCGTGTCCGGCTGCGCATCGCCCTTGACATTAAGCGTTGAGCGTATGTCCAGGAACTTGTCATACAAGACATTGCCGGGACAGTCGGAACTGCCAATCTCGCGGTGGGCGTAAATTTTCTTTACCCCTATCTTGTAAAACTTGGCTATCTGGGTCAGCGCGGTTTCAACGGCCTTCAATTGCGCCTTGGTCGGCGGGCCGTCCATGAAATTGCCCATCACGGACACGCCGGCATTGTTGGCGTTGTTATTAAGCACATGGGCGCCCTGCGCGTTTATGGGCCTGCCCTGATATATGGTTCCCTCGCCGTCTATGACAAAATGATAGGCGATATCCGTCCAGTGGCGCACGTTTTTGTGATAATCCTGCAGGAACCGCATTTCCTTTATGCCGTCCGCCCTGTTCATGGGCTGATGGCCCGCCGTGTGGTGAAGAGTGACTCTGGACGGCGTCTGCCCGGTGTAGCTGCCGTTGGGCGGTTCGGCCTTCCAGGCGGAGCGCGAAACAAAGGAAAGCCCCGGTATAGCCGGCGGCGCGGACAGCCTTGCGGAAGGCGGCGGTTCCGGCAGCGCGCCGCCGTCGTCTTTAAGCTCGCCCTTGTCCTCAAACACCTCAACATCGTAAACCGCAACTTCGCACTTCCCCTTGAGGCCCGCGTTCAACAGCCGTATCTGCACCGGGTTTGCCGACGCGGACGGAAACCTGATTTTGGCCCAGAACCGTCCGCCGTCAAAATGCTTCACCGTCATGGCCTGCCAGTCGCCGTCGCCGCTTCTGGCCTCCGCGGCAAGCCCCGGGTCGCTCATGCGGCCCTCCATCGCCAGAGTATCGTACGGCTCCGCCGCCGGGCGGCTTACGCGGCTGGTAAACACCGCGCCGGATTGCGCGGGATTTATGATTACCGCTCGGAAACCGAAACCCGAATCGCCGAAATTGAGCGATTCGCCTATCTCGCCCGCCATGGAACTACCCGGCAGGGCGAGAAATGCCGCCATCATCAATATGCGTGTTCTCATGGCTCCAGTTTTACCACACGCAGACGCTTTTGTCAAGTGCGCCGCAAATTAGCATAATGTTATGCCATGCTGGAAACGGTCTGCGGGGATTATCATCAACTGGCGGCGGCTTTTGCCGCGCGCGCCGGCGCCCGCCTGAAAAAGGGCCCCGCCGGCATTCTTGTGGCCGCCCCGTCGCGCGCCTGCGCGGACAGGCTGCAGGAAACGCTCGCGCGCGAGCATGGCTGCGCCGGGGGGGTGGCGTTTCACACCTTTATAAGCCTGGCCGTAAACCTCGCGGCGGAAAATCCGCCGCCGCGCGGCGGCCCCTCCGGCAGGCCATACCCGCTGGCAGGGGATTCGGGCTTTCAGGATTTCATCGTCCGCTTTATAACCGAAACTTTTCCCGGCTGCCGGGCGCCTTCGTCGTGCAGGGGGTTTGTCTCGGCGCTGCGCTCCACGCTGCGCGACCTGGCCGACGGGCAGACAGACCCGGCGACCGTGCTTGCCCATGCCGAGGAAGGCGCATTCTCCGGCCTGCAGGAAGAGCGCGTCCGCTGGCTGATGCGCGTGCTGGGATACTACCGCAAATGCGCGGAGCATATTCCCGTCACCAATTACGCCGAGCTTTTCTCCTGCGCCGCCGCAAACGCCGTAGAATCGCCCTGGCTGGGGCAATACTCGCAAATCTGGCTTTACGGCTTTTACGATTTGACCGGGCTGCAACTGGAGCTTTTCTCCGCGCTGGCGGAGCGGGACGCGGTTTTGTTCTATCCTCTTGTAAAAAGCCACCCGGCCTACGAGTTCGCGCAGCGGTTCCACGAGGCGCATTTGGCAGGCAAATCCGCAAAAACCGTTTTTCTGGCGCCGGAATGGAAAAATCTCGCGCTCGGCAGCGCGCTGGAGGGGATGTTCAGGCCCGGCTCCGCTCCGGCAGCGCCTCGGCCCGGGGCTGTCTCCGTCATAAGCGCGTCAGGCGCGTCCGGCGAGATACGCGCCGCCGCCAGGGAAATACTGCGGCTCAGGGAGGAGTGCGGCTTTGAATACCGCGACATCGCCCTTGTCGCCCGCACGTTAGAGCCGTACCGCCGCGAAATCCCGGAGATTTTCGGCGAAAACGCCATTCCTTTTGAAGCGGACCTGCCCCTGCCGCTTCTTTCCCGCCCGCTGGCGCAGGCGTTCCGCTGCCTGCTGTTTCTGCGCCGGGACGGCTATCCCGCCGAATCGGTGGAGCATATTCTGGAATTCTCAGGCGCGGCGCGCGGGCAGTGGCGGCAGGCGGCTAAATTTTCCCGCGGCGGGCTGGCGCAGTGGCGCGCCCTAAAGGAAGCCTCCGCCCTGCCGCCGTATATAGAGCGCCGCGCCCCGCCCTCCGAAGCCGCCGCCGGGCTTGCCGGCTGGATAGAACGGCTGGATAAGACCCTTTCATCGCTGGAGACCGCCGGGGACTGGGCCGCCCACGCGCAAACCGCCGCAAAGCTTATTGACGAATGCTTTGAGCGCGGCTCGCTGCCGCCGCATATGGACGGAGTCCGCGAGACTTTCCTTGCCGCGCTTTCCGGGCTTGAAAGATATGATACTGTCCGCCGGGCCCGTGCGGGCGAATTCCTGGACGAGCTTGAGGCCCGGCTGGACGCCGCCGAAATCCCCGCGGAGAAGGCATTCTCCGGCGGGGTGCGGGTGCTGGATGCAATGGCGGCGCGCGGGACGGCTTTCGGCGCGGTAATACTTGCGGGTCTTAACGAAAAGCTGTTCCCGCGCCTTGTGCGCGAAGACCCGCTTCTGCGCGACGGCGCGCGCAGATTCATGCGCGACCACGAGGGGTTTTCCATCCGCCCCAGACTGGAAGGCTATGACGAGGAAAAGCTGCTTTTTCATTTTGCCGCCTCCTCCGCGCGCAGGCGGCTGGTCTGCATTTACCAACGTTCCGACGAGGACGGGCGCGCCGCCGCGCCGTCCGTCTATCTCGCCGAGCTGCGCCGCTGCTGCGGCGGCGCGGCTGAGGAAAGGATTTTTCCGCGCCGGTTTTCGGAGCAGGCGTCCGGCGGGGACGAAATGCTGCTCTCCGCACGGGAAATGTCGCTTAAAACCGCGCTTGGCGGCGCGCCGTTCGCGCCGGAACTGGAACCCCTTGGCATTGTCCCGCCGGACTGGGAGCGCCGCTCCGGCGCCGCTGACGCGGTATCCGCCTTCTCCTCCGCCGGCAAATACGACGGAATGACCGGCCCGCCGGAGGCTTTCGCCGCGGAGTTTTTCGGCAGGGGAATCTCTCCCTCGGCGGCGCAGACGCTGGCGCAATGCCCGATGAAATTTTTCCTCAAATACGCCCTCTCTCTGGACGAGCCGGACAGCCCCTCCTCCGGCGAGACTCTGGCGGCGAACCTGTCCGGCACAATCTACCACGGCATTCTGCAGCAGACATACCAGAGCCTGCCGGAGGGGGGGGATTTCTCCCTCTCCGCCGCGCGGCGCGGGTTGGAGGCCGCCTGCGGCGAGGTTTTCACCCCGCAGGCAGGCCGCGCGCTGGGACTCTATCCCGTAATCTGGGAAATGACGGAAGAGGCGATGCGCGCCCATCTGGCGCGCGCGGTGGAGGAGGATTTTTCCGCGCTGGGCGGCTGGCAACCGGCATTGTTTGAAAAGGAAATGTCCGCAAAGCTGGACGAACTGGGCGGTGTCAAATGGCGCGGCAGGGCAGACCGCATAGACATGGACCCGCAGCGGCGGGTTTTTCGCGTGGTTGACTACAAACGCAGGGCGCGCAGCTCCACCCTGCTGGCGGAAACCTTGAAGTGCGAAACATTCCAGCCGCCGGCCTATATGCTGATGGCGGCAAAATCCGTATGCGAACTGGCGGGTTTTGCCCCGGAAGGCGCGCTGGTCCTGGGGCTGGAAGCCGGAGAATCCGAAAAAAGGCTGCGCCCGCTTTCACTGGAAGAAATCGCGCCGCACTGGCCCAGGCTGCGGCAAAGCGTTGAATTCATCCTGTCGCTGGCCAGGGACGGGGTTTTCTTTATCCGTCCGTCGGAAGGCGCGGAGCACGGCTGGTGCGCCTGGTGCCAGTTCGGCGCGGTATGCCGCAAAAATCATCCGGCCAGCCGCCGCAGGGCGGAAACCTGCCCGCAATTTGCCGAGCGGGAGCTGCGCTCCAAACTGAAATTTTATGACAAATGAGCTTGCCGACATAAAGCAGCGGCTGGACGCGAAATACACTTTCGGCAGAAACGTCATCGTGGACGCCGGCGCGGGAACCGGCAAGACGCGCCTGCTGACAGAGAGGCTGGCCTTCTGGATTATCGGCATAAAGCACGGCTGGCTGGGCGAAGGCGAGTCCCCTGCGGAACGGCTGGTGGCGCTGACCTTCACCGAAAAAGCCGCCGCGGAGCTGAAGCTGCGCCTTTGCGCCAGGCTGGCAGACGCGGCGTCCGGTTTTTCCGGCGGCGGCTGGCGGGACGACGAATTTCTGGCGGAAGCGGCGGCGCGCTCCGCCTGTTCCCCGGCGGAGATGGGCAAATCCGCCGCGCTGGCGCTGCAGCGGCTGGACAGGGCGCAGATAGGCACCATACACAGCTTCGCCTCGCATGTGCTGCGGCTTTATCCGGTGGAGGCGGGCATAGACCCCGCCAGCGAGATTGACGCCGGCGCGGCCTTTGACGCCGCCTTTGACCGCCTCTGGCGCAACTGGCTGGAGGAGGAGCTTTCCGGCTCCGGCGGGCGGGAGGCTTTGTGGAAAAAAACGCTGCGCGCAACCGGCATGGAAGAGCTGCGCGCGCTTGCCCGCGCGCTCTGCGGCGGCAGACTTGAAAATTACGACCCGAGGCCGCATTTCACTAAACTGGCTGAAATATGCGCGGCAAAAGCCCGGCGGGCAGCGGAATTATCCGCGCTGTATGCTCCGGCGAACAAACCGCGCGCTCTGGAAAAAGCGCTGGATGGGGCGGCGGCCTCGCTGGCAGCAGTTTCGCGCGCGCTGGAAAACGGGGACTTTTCCGCGCCGCATCCCGCGCCGGAGAATAAAAAACCCGCCAAACCCGCCAATTGGCCCGACCAGGATTTTGAGGAGGCCAAAGCGCTGCTTTCCTTCGCGGCAACAGCCACGGTTTCCGGCCAGGCGGCGGTGCTGGACGCGGCTGAACTGATTGCGCCTTTCGCCGCCAAAACCCGCGCCGCCTATGCCGGGCAGGCCATGCTTTCTTTTGACGACCTGCTGCTTAAGTCGCGCAACCTGCTGCGCGACAACCCGTCCGCGCGCGCGGAGCTCAAGGCCAGGTTCAAGACGCTGCTGATAGACGAATTCCAGGACACGGACCCGCTTCAGGGAGAACTGCTGCTCTATCTTGCCGAGGAAGGCAAATCCTCCGCCCCGGACTGGCAAAGCATACGGCTGGAGCCGGGCAAACTTTTTATCGTGGGCGACAGCAAGCAGTCCATATACCGCTTCCGAGGCGCCGACATACGCGCCTACGGCGAGTTTGAAAAGCTCATGGAATCCCAAGGCGCGCTGCGCTGCGCGCTGAGCGTCAATTTCAGAAGCGGGCGGGAGATTGTGGAGGCCGTCAACTCCGCCGTGCCGCCGGTCATGCAGCCAGCCGAGGGGATGCAGCCCGCCTATTCGCCCATAACGCCGTGCCCGCAGGCGCAGTCCGCGCCGGCGCGCCCCCGTGTGGAGATATTTCTGGCCCCGCCTCCCAGGGAAGGCGCCCCCTCCGCCGGCGGCTGGCGGCGGACACAGGCCGAATTCATCGGCGGCTGGATAGAGGAAAACTCCGGCTCGCTGGAGATAGAGCCGGGACGCAAACTCGCGCTAAAAGACGTTGCGCTGCTTTTCCGCTCGGCCACGGGGCTGGACGAATACCTCAACATCTTCAAGCGGCGCGGCATCAGATACGCGGTGGAGGAGGACAGGTTTTTCTACTCCGCCCAGGAAACCGCGGACCTGATGAATCTGCTTAAAGCGGCCAGCGACCCGGCGGACAAAACCGCGCTCTGCGGAGCGCTGCGCTCGCCGCTGGGCGGGCTGGACGACGGCGAGCTTTACGCGCTTTCCCGCGCAAATGGGCTGGATTACACGCGCGACGCGCCCTCCGGCTTTGAGGCCGCAGGCCGGCTCTACGCGATATTGCGGGAGCTTAACTCGCTTGCCGCCTCCGCCCCGCTGGATGATTTTGTCGGGCGGGCGATAGCCGCCGTCCGCGCGCCGGAGATTCTGGGCCGCGCCTATCACGGGGAACAGACGGTTTCAAACATAGCCAAGTTCGCGCGCATAGCGGCGGCGCACAGCCTGGACCAGGGATTGGGGCTGTCCGGTTTCATAAGCCGCGCGGGCCGGTTCATGGAGGACCGCGCGCGCGAGGGCGAAAGCCCGCTGGCAGACGAGTTCACAGACGCCGTCCGCGTCATGACCGTGCACAAGGCCAAAGGGCTGGAGTTTCCGGTAGTTTTCCTGCCTGATATAACCGCGCGCAGGCGCGCAGGCAGCGGCGAGGACGCGCTGTGCGACTGGGCCTGCGGCATGACCGGGCTGCGCGCCGGCAAATCACGCGACTGCGCCATGGCGGTTCTTGAAGAACAGCAACGCGCGCACGAAAACTTTGAGGAAGCGCGCATTTTCTATGTCGCCATGACCCGCGCCAGAAGCAGGCTTATACTGGCCGGCAACCGCGAAAAGCCGCCGGAAATCTCTTTCGGCGGATTTCTGGCGAAGGCGGGCTTTATTCCGCCCTCTCCCGAGGAGGAGGCCGGATTCCGCTGCTCGCCGCTTGCTCCGGTAAAAGACATCCCCGCGCAAGCCATGGCCCCGCAGCCGCGCCGCGCGGCGGAGCAGCCCCCGCGCGCCGCCGAATGGGCCGCCCGCTGGCGGCGCAGGCTTGAGGCCCGCGACGCCGAGGCGGGCAGGAGAACATTCGCCACCCCCACCGGCGCGGAGCGCGACGCTGAAACCGGGCATATCCGCCAGGAGATTTCCGAATTTGCGGGACCGGACAGGCTGCTAATCGGCAAGCTCTGCCACCGCGTGCTGGAATTGCACGATTTTTCGCGCGCCATAACGCGGGACGAGACGGAGCGCGCGCTGAACTATTTCGCCTTCCAGCACCATGTGCCGGATTATAAAGCCGCCGCAGACGAGGCTTTCGGCATCCTCTCACGTTTTGCCGCAAGCGGCATTTACGGCGAAATAGCCGCCGGCGAGATACTGGGGCGGGAACTGCCGTTTGCGCTTGAGCAGGAGGATGGCTCCCTCATGCGGGGCGTGATTGATATGGCCTTCCGGCGGGAGGGGAAACTGGTTCTGTTTGATTACAAGACCGAGGCCGCCCCCGCCGGCGGAGAGGCCGCCGCGGCGGAAAAGTACCGCGCGCAGGCTCGTGCCTACCGCAAAGCCGCGGGCCTGATATTCGGAGAGGACGCGCTGGCGGAAATCATATTCCTGCGCTCGCTTTCCCGCGCGGTAATATAAGACTCTCTACCAAATTCTTTTTTCCACCATAAAACAGGCGTTGGCAACAACTTCCATGCCGGCGGCTTTGGCGCTGTCTATGGCGGAGCGGGATTCGGAGCCGGGCTGCATCCAGACTTTTCCGATGCCCAGCCGCTTGCAATCCTCCACCAGCTTTTCGGTGATTTCGGGGGGAACGACCGTCATCAGAGTATCGGGCTTTTCGGGCAACTCGTCCAGGCTGCGGAATATTTTTCGGCCAAGAACCTCCCCGCCGGCGGGGTTCAGCCCGAAAACGCAATAGCCGGAGGCGATAAGGTCGCGGAATATGCGGAAGCCGAACTTGGCCTCGTTGCGCGAAACGCCGGCTATGGCTATGACTTCCTTCATGCGCCGGGGAAATTCAGCCCCGCCACCGCGCCCATTTTTTTGGCGGCAAGCTGCATGGACAACTCTATGGCGCGGTTCACGGTTTCCCGGACGGCCTGCTCCAGCGCCTGCGGCTGCGCGCCGGCGGAGTTTATCTTAACCTCGGTCACCCTCTGCGAGCCGTTCATCTTCACGTGCACAAGCCCGTCGCCGCTGGCGGCCTCCACGGTTTCGGCGTCAAGCTGTTTTTTCATCTCTTCCATCTTGGACTTGAGCTGCATCAGCTCCTTGATTTTGTCAAGCATGCAACCTCCACAGCAGGGATATGAAATGCAGCAGCGACGCGACGGCAAACGCCGCCGCGAAATTAAGCGCGGCAATTTTGAAAGTATCCTTCACCCCGACCTCGTTTGAGAGCGCGGCAAGCGAGGCGGCGCAGGGCATGTAGCCGGCCAGGAAAACCGACGCCGTAACTATCTGCCATGACGACAGTTCAAACGGGACCAGCAGCGCGATGGAAACGTCTTTTCGCAGAAAGCCCAGCAAAATCGGCGAGGCGGTGTCCGGCGGCAGGCCCAGGCACAGCGACACAGGCCCCTTAAAAACCGACGCCAGCCGGTCCGCCAGCCCGGACCACTGCGCCAGCGCGATGACGGCAATGCCGGCCATTATCATGGGCGCGGCCTCTACGATATAATTTTTAAAGCGCAGCCACAGCTTGGAGCCGTACACCCGCGGATTGGGCCACTGCCAGGCCGGGATTTCCACGAACAATTCCGGCTCCGCGCCCTTCATTATTTTGTTGAGCGCGTAGCCGGCCAGCGCGCCTGTCAGCAAAAGCGTGCCGAAAACAGCCAGCACATAGCCGAAACCGCGCGGCGCAAGCAGTGAAATTATCATCGCGCTCTGCGGCATGCACGGCGCGGCCAGCAAAGTAAGGCTGAGGGCTATGATTTTCTCGCGCCGGGTCTCCAGCACGCGGGTGGCCAGAATGCCGGGCACCTTGCAGCCAAGCCCCAGCAGCACCGGCACGGAGGCGTAGCCGTGCAGCCCGATTTTGTGCAGCACGGCGTCCAGCAGCACGGCAAGGCGGGGGATATAGCCGGTGTCCTCCAGAAATCCCAGCGCGGCGTAAAACGCCAGCACATAGGCCAGCACCGGCACGAAAGCCACATACACGCCGGAGGTCAGCACGCCGAAACCGCTCAGCGGCTCGCCCGGAGCGCCGAAAAGCAGCTTGACGGCCATGTTGTAATGCGACGGTTCCAGCAGTTGCAGCAAAGGCAGATACAAATGGTAATAAGCCGGCCCCAGAACATAATCAACGAGCCCCTCCCCGACAAGGCGCACAAAATAAAATGACGCCGCCAGCACAAGCAGCGCTATGGGTATGCCGGTGGCCGGCAGAATGGAAAGCGAGGCCATTTTCTCCAGCGCGGAGGGATGCCTGTGCGCGATATGCTGGGCGCGGCGGCTGATTTCGCCTATCAGCTTCCATTTCTCGTCAGAGGATGGGGGAACGGCGGAGGGGGGGGCAAGCTCGCCGCGCATGGCGGAGGCGGCCTGTTTTTCCAGCTCGGGCAAACCCTCGCCGCTTACCGCCACGAAAGGCACGCAGGGCGCGCCCAGCATTTTTGAAAGGGCGTCCGCGTCTATGGTGATGCCCCGCATCCTGGCAATGTCCCACTTGTTTAGCAGTATTATGACGGGCCGCTTCAGCGACAGTATCTCCAGCGCGAAAAACAGGTTCCGCTCAAGGCTGGTGGAATCCACCACGTGGATGAATACCGAATCTTCGGCGCCTTCAAGCATCCGGCAGGCCACTTCCTCGGCCTTGCAGGAGGCTTCAAGGCTGTAGGCGCCGGGAACGTCGGTTATGCGGCACTGCTCTCCCCCCAGCCTGGCCGAGCCGTGCAGATATTCCACCGTGGTTCCGGGATAGTTGGAGCTTATCGCGCCTATGCCGGTCAGCCGCGAAAACACCACGCTTTTGCCCACGTTCGGGTTTCCGGTCAGAAGAACGGGAAAGGGGCGCGGCTCCACGGAGACATGCTCGCATATCCTGCGGCCAAGCGCGACCTGGCAGCCCGCCGCCTCCACCACCGCCGCCCCGCCCGGAGCCGAGGATATTTTGCGGATTTGCCGCCCCTCGTAAATCCCCATGGCGGAAAGCCGCTTGCGCATGAACTCTCCGCCCGCTATGGCGGTAACTTTGGCGCTCGCCCCGTCCCGCAGAGAGGCTAAAGTGGCATTCCCGGTTTTACAGGGCACGGCAGAAGGCATATATCCATTATTCCAAGAAAACCGTTTCCCGTCAAGAAAAGAGCAGGCCCCGCATAAGCGGGGCCTGCCTGTCTGCGTCAATTCGGCTCAGTTCACAGCGCCGTCATTAACATCGGCGTCTGCCGCATCTCTATGGCCGCCATGCCCTCCGCCGGGATGGCCGCCGGGGTTGCCGCCGGGATGGCCTCCACCCCAACCGCCGCCAGGGTTAGGCGTAGGCTGCGGAGAGGGCTGCGGATGCCACGGCTGTGGCGCAGGCTGCGGATGGTTCGGCTGCGGCGCAGGCTGAGGATGATTCGGCTGCGGACCGGGTTGCGGATGATGCCCGCCGGACGGCGGATTCGGCTGCGGCCCCGGGTGATTCGGCTGCGGCGCAGGCTGAGGATGATTCGGCTGCGGACCGGGTTGCGGATGATGCCCGCCGGACGGCGGATTCGGCTGCGGCCCCGGGTGATTCGGCTGCGGCGCAGGCTGAGGATGATTCGGCTGCGGACCGGGTTGCGGATGATGCCCGCCGGGATGCGGCCCCGGATGCGGACCGCCGGGCTGAGGATGAACCGGTTGCGGGGGATAGTGATGATTCCACGGATTATGCCCCGGATAGGGATGATGATGGTAATTC
Source organism: Elusimicrobiales bacterium (assembly GCA_041651175.1). Taxonomy (NCBI): domain Bacteria; kingdom Pseudomonadati; phylum Elusimicrobiota; class Elusimicrobia; order Elusimicrobiales; species Elusimicrobiales bacterium. The sequence goes on from JBAZJT010000011.1 coordinate 24,540, forward strand.
CAATTGGGGTCCGGAACATAAGGATACCAGGGCCCAGGCCCGGCCCAGCCGTTGTTGAAATCCTCAAGCCAAGCCACCGCATACCCCGCCATGCAGGATGCCTCGCCTTCGGAGAATACCGCGGTGTTCATATAGCCCTTGGCAACGCTGCCGTTGAAGTGCAGATAGTAATTGCCCCCAGCATCGCCGATGGTTACCCCGCCCGCAAGGTTTACGCCCACACGTATGGCGTCGCCGCCGTCCGGTGTCGGAATATGCCCTGTTATTATCGCGGTGGTGGGGCCGTTCTGCCTGAATTCCAGGTCCACATCCTCGCCGCGCACCAGATACACGCTCGGTTCGTCCGGAGCGTTAAGCCGGTGAACCTCATAGGATATATCCGCGTTTTCCACGGTGGCCCGCACTGCGTAATCGCCGTAGCCGTTGCGGGTAACGGTAACATAGAAGGCATTTTCGTCGTCCCATATCGTGGTAACATTCCCGTTGCGCACCATCGGGACATCGCGCAATTCCACCCTCGGGTCGGGGGCTTCCTCTTCCGGCGGGGCCTCCCCGTCCTTCACGCCGGAAACAGCCATTCTGGCGGCGTCAGGCATGGGCACGTCCGCGGCATCGCTTATTCTAAACGGCGCAAGCTGCGGAATGCCCCTGTCCGCCAGGCCAAGCGCAAACAGCGGCGGCGCGCCAAAGACGGCAACCGCCAGAACAGAAACGACTTTCAGCATTTTGGCTCCTCCCCTTGACATATTCAGAGCACACTGCGGATGATAGCATTTCCGTCGCGCATCTGCCTTGGTTGTCGCATATGCCCCGTTTCAGGGACAGGGCCGCAAGACCTATCGCGGCGGCAGCGGGCAAAGTGATATTGTTTCCATATGCCTGTTCTTGAAATTCTTCTGATAGCGGTTGCCTTGTCCATGGACGCGGCGGCAGTGGCAGCCGCAGCCGGCGCGGCGGAAGGTTCTTTCCGCGTAAAACGCGCCCTGGAGATGGCTGCGTATTTTGGCGGCTTCCAGGCGGCCATGCCCGCGCTGGGCTGGCTTGCCGGAGCGGCCGCGGCGCAGCACATGGCGGCATTCGCCGGCATGGCGGCGGCAGCGCTTCTGGCCGCGGTGGGCGCCAAAATGATATGCGCCGCCGTAAGCGGAGAGGAAACCGGCAAGCTCCCGCTGCCCGCGCTGGCGCTGGCCACCAGCGTGGACGCGTTCGCTGTGGGGGCGGGGTTTTCGCTGCTTTCCGTGCCGCTTCTTGCGCCGTGCATGGTCATCGGCGCGGTTACATTCCTGCTGACGCTGTCCGCGTTTTACGCGGGCATACGGCTTGGGAAAATGATAGGCGGGAAAGCCGAGGCGGCGGGGGGAATTGTTCTTGTCATCATCGCCATAAGCCTAATCAAATAAAAGCCCGCCGCCGGGTATCCGGCGGCGGGCGGCGAAGCGGAATTTTTCAGGATTTCTTTGCCGGAGAAAGAACCTTCTCTATCGCGGCGGAAAACGTTTTCTCGTCGCCGTCGTCGTATCCCAGCCATTTGCCGGCCACATCGTGTGAACTGTCCAGCAGATAGAAATTCGGCACGCCGTGCGCCTTGTAGGCAACGGAAACCGGCTTGCCGCCGACCACTATAGGAAACGACAATTTGTATTTCTGGGCAAAGTCGCGCGCTTTTTCCGGCGCATTTTCCGTGGAAATGCCCAGCACCGCCAGCCCCTTCGGGCCGTAGGTTTCGCTGATATGCTGCATCACCGGAGCGGCAAACTTGCAATACGGGCAGTAGGAGGTGAAAAACATCACCAGCACCGGCTTGCCGGCATAGCTGGCAAGGTCCACATTCACGCCGTCGTAGCCGTTAAGCGAAAAATAGGTGTCCTTTTTGACATAAGCCGGTTTTTCCGGCGCGGGCGCCTGCGCGGGCGCAACTGCGGCGGATGACACCGCCACCGGCGCTTCCCCCTGCGCGCAAAAAGCGGGAACCGACAGACAGCCTAACGACAACGCGGCAATTGTGAGTTTTCTCATTGAACAATTAAACAAAAAAACCCCGTTTCCTGTCTATGCGGAAGGCGCCTTCTAATGATAAAATATAAGGGTCGCATCATACTCTGCGGATACTCAGGAGGATATATGGCCTACAAAATCAATGCCGAAGCATGCATCAACTGCGGCGCGTGCGAACCCGCCTGCCCCGTGCAGGCGATAACAGAGAGCAACGAAAAACGCGTCATAGACGCCGCCAAGTGCATAGACTGCGGAGCCTGCTCCGGCACCTGCCCGGTTCAGGCAATAGCGCAGTAGACGGATGGAGTTTCCCGCCGGCGCGGCGGTTCAGCCTCAAAAACTGGCCGCGCTGCGCGCCCTCGTCGCCCGGCTGGGCATAGACCTGCCCGCCGTGGAGGAGAAGTTCGCCGCCGGCGGGGGGCATGGCGGGCAAAAAACCAACCGCTCGCGCAACTGCGTCCAGCTGAAATACCGGGGAATTTCCGTGCGCTGCCGGAGGGAACGATCCCTCTCGCTCAACAGATTCCTGGCATTGCGCGAACTGGCGGAAAGAATTGAAATGCAAATCTCGCCCCAAACTTCCCAAAAACTTCAGGACAGGGAGAAAATCCGTAAATCCAAGCTGCGCCGCCGCGCGCGCAGGGATAACCCGTGATTACAGACGTCCTTGTGGCGGGCGCGGGCGCCAGCGGCCTGTTCTGCGCGCTGCACGCGGCAAGAGGCGGCGCCTCCGTAATCGTCCGGGAGGCGGGTCCGGCGGCGGGGCGTAAAATCCTTGCCAGCGGCAACGGACGCTGCAATCTGACAAACCTCAACGTCTCTGCGGAACATTATCACGGCGGCAGGGAACTGGCGCGGGCCGCGCTTGCAAACTTCGGCGGCAAAAACGCCAGGGACTTCTTTGAAACCCTGGGCGTCATGACCGTGGAGGAGGACGGGGGCAGGATATTCCCCCGCGCCGGCAGGTCCGGCGCGGTGCTTACGCCCCTTCTGTGCGCCGCGACGGAAGCCGGCGCCAGAATAGAGCTTAACGGAAAAATAACGGCCATACGGCGCGAAGGCGGAATCTACAAAGCCTTTGACGGCGCAGGGGGCCGCATTGAAGCGCGCAACGTAGTGCTGGCCTGCGGTTCCGCCGCGGCATCCGGGCTTGGCGGCGGAATGTCCGGGTATTCTCTGGCGGAAAGCTTCGGCCACGCCATAATCCCGCCGTCGCCCGCGCTTGTGCCGCTGCGCTCCGGCGAGAAAGGGCTGCGCCGGCTGGCGGGGATACGGGTCCATGCCGCGCTTTGCGCAAAACGCGACGGGCGGACTTTATGTTCCGCGGCAGGCGAAACCCTGTTTACGGATTACGGCCTGTCCGGGCCGGCGGCGCTGAACCTGTCCGCCGGCTGCGCTGCGGAACTGCAATCCGGCCCGCTGGGCTGCGAAATGAATCTGTTCCCGGATATGGAGCAGCGCAAATTCATGGATTTTTTCTCCGCGCGGGCGAAAATGTTCGCCTCAAGGCCGATGAAGCATTTTTTCGCCGGGATGCTGCATGAAACAGTCGCCAACCTTATAATGGACATAGCCGGAATAGACCGCAACTCGCCCGCGGGCGAACACGCGGGAAAAGCCGCCGCGCTCTGCCAGCGCTGGGAATTCACCCTTTCAGGCACAAGACCCATGTCGGAAGCCATGGCGGCGGCGGGGGGGGTGAAGTCCTCGGAAATCAACCCGGATACGATGGAATCCAGGCTGGCGCGCGGATTGTTTATAACGGGCGAGTTGCTGGAGCCTGTAGGCGAAAGCGGGGGCTGCAACCTCCACCTGGCATGGGCCACGGGAAGGCTGGCGGGCCTGGCCTGCGCGTCCGGCGCGCGCGCGCGGCAACAGAATGGTCGGCAGTAGCGGACCGTTAGGGTTTCCATTTGCGCAACGGTAATATATAATATCAACACCTACTGATATGACACTTCTGAAGGCGATGGAAAGAACAGCCGCTGTCACAAAATGCCTTTGCGCTATGGCCGCCGCATGGTGCCTGGCCGCGCCCGCCATGGCGGAACTGCCGAACGCTCCGCACAAAACATTCCGCGTCCAGGGCGGCTCGCCGTCAGGCATGGCATTATCCCCGGACGGCAATTTCACCCTCGTGGCGGACCGTTCTCCGGTGCTGCGGGTGTTTTCGGTGAAAACCGGCGGCATGGTCCGCAAATTCACCTCCAACGGCGACATTCGCATTGCTCTGTGGTCGCCGGACGGACGTACTGTCGCGGGCGCGGGTTCAGGACGAATATGGCTGTGGAATTACGCTTCCGGCAAGATTGTCAGACACCTTGGCGGACAGAAGAGCGACTTGAACGCGGCGGCATTCTCACCCGACGGCAAAATGCTGGCCTGCGCCGGCGAAGACAGGACTCTGAGAGTATATCGCCTGTCAGACGGTATGGAGGCGGCGGTAATAACCTCCGGCGCCGCGCCGCTGGTTGCCGCGATATTCTCCGCGGACGGCAAACATCTCGCAGACGCGGGCGCCGACAACCGCGTCCGCCTTTTCCGTGTTTCGGACTGGGCGCTGCAAAACACTTTTGAAACCGCGGCCCGCGTAAGCCACGCTGCCATATCGGCTGACGGCAGCTATATAGCCGCCGTCGGCGCGGACGGTAAAATTTACGCATTCAACACCGTCAGCGGCGCAACAGCCCAGCTGGGCACCCGCGACAGAACGGCAAGCGCGGCGGCGTTCTCCCCTTCAGGCCGGTATCTGGCCGGAGTGGGAACGAGCGCCGGAATCCGTCTGTGGGACATGCAGACCTTCCAGCTGGCTGCCACATTGCAGGGCGGAAAGGGCGACGCGGTGTCGGTCGCGTGGAACAGGGACGGCTCCGGCCTGGCCGCGCTTTCGGCGGACGGTTCCGTCAATCTGTGGAAACTTAGCCTTCTTGACATCCCCGGCGCCGCACCGCAAAAAAGCTTGTCTCCGCCGACGCCCCAGCAGAAAGCCGATGCAAAAAGCGGGGCATACCCGGAACGCGGATACGACGAATCACCCAAAGGCCGAGTAACCAGGCTTTTTTCGGGAATGCTGTCCGCGCGGATGCTTATGCTGATACTTGTATCCGCAGGACTGATATTCACCCTGATGGCCACAATGACGGACATGTTCCTGCACCCGGAAAAAGTATTTGAGGAAAAGTCGTCGCGTTACGAGCCCCCTTCGGAGCTTCAACGCGCACCCGGCGGTTTCGTTTTTCCGAAACACACGGAAAAAAAGCCAAAGCAGGAGGCGGAATCCGCCGCTGCGGAGAGTTCCAATGTACTGTCTCAGCTTGGCAAGGCACGCGCCTCCGCCCAGCCGCCAGCGCACAGCGCGGGGCCGGAGTTTTTCACAAATCCGCCGCTGATGGTGGAATCCCCCAAGCCCGAGCCGGCGCCCGAACCGCAGATAACGGCACTCCCCGCTCGCCAGATAATGCAGCCGCCACCTCCACCATCTCTGGAAACGCAGCAACCGCCGCCGCCCGCTGCGGCGGAAAGCGAGCCGCGCCCCCTTATCGTGCCGGAACGCGGCAAGCAGCCGGACGCCGCGCCCCCGCCGCCGGCCCCGCCGGCGAAAACAGAAACGGAAAAACCCTCCGACATGGTGTCCGGCAAATACCGTCTGCTACGCGAGGTCGGGCGCGGCGGCATGGCCATAGTCTACGAGGCGGTTGACATACAACTGGACAAAAAATTCGCGCTCAAAAAAATGAAGGAGGGCTCCTCGCTCAGCGAACGCGAACGCAAACGTTTCATAGAGGAAGCCCGCATCACCGCCAAGCTGCGCCATCCCAACATAGTGGATATTTACTCCATCAACGAGGAAGGCGCGGATATTTATCTGGTCTTTGAATTTGTGGACGGCAAAACGCTGGAGAACCTGCTGACCCGCTACCGGCACATACCGGCAAAGCAGTGTGTGGCGATATCAAACCACATACTGTCCGCGCTGGATTACGCGCATTCAAAAGGCGTGGTGCACAGGGACCTCAAGCCTTCCAACATAATGGTCGCAGACGACGGTTTTGTGCGCGTCATGGATTTCGGAATAGCCCAGCTGGCCCGCCTGGCCACCGCCACCCGCGCCGGAGCCGACATATCCGGCACGCTGGCCTACATGGCGCCGGAGCAGCACCTGGGCAAATATGACAGCCGCGCGGATATTTTCGCTTTCGGCGCCACCCTCTACGAAATGGCCACCGGAAGACTTACTTTCCCGGGGCCGGATTTCCTCTCGCAAAAGCGCGAGGCGCATTACAAAAAGCCCTCCCAGGTGACGCAGATGCCGCAGGCCCTGGAAGACCTTATAGTCGCCTGCCTGCACCCGGACAAGGCAATGCGCCCCGCCAGCGCGCAGGAAGTGCAGGCCCGCCTCCGGGACCTCAAACTCTGATGGCTGCGGCGCGCGCCGCGGCGGCGGCTGTTCTGGCTCTCTTTATACCCGGCGCGCAAGCCTCTGAGGTGGAATCTGCGCAGCGCCAGCCTCCCCCTTACTCCCGCACCTTTGAAACCGGCGGCTGGACCAATTCCGTGGCCTGGTCGCCGGACGGGCATATGTTTTGCGCGGCATCATCCGACGGGTTCGCCCGGGTATGGGACAAGGACGGCAATCTGCTCAAAACCGGCGCGCTGGGCGAGGCTTCGTGCGCGGTTTTCTCCCCGGACGGGAAATATCTGGCCGCCGGCGGCGCGGGCGGTGTTTTTCTGTACCGCCTGCCCTCAATGGAAGCGGCGGGGGAGCTCTCCCCGCGGAAAACCATCATCAAGTCGCTGGCCTGGTCGCCGGACGGGAAATACCTGGCCGCGGCCTCGCTTGACGGCTCCGTAACCCTGGCCGGATTTCCCGCGTTGAAAAAGCTCTGCGCCGCCGACGCGCACGAGGGGGGGGCGGCTGCCGTTTCGTTTTCTCCGGACGGGAAACTGCTGGCCAGCGCCGGATACGACAGGACGGTGAAGCTCTGGCGCCTGCCGGATATGCAGCCGGAGCGGACGCTGCGCGGCTTCAACGGCAATGTAAACGCCGCCGTATTCTCCCCAGACGGCAAATTCCTGGCCGCTGCTGCCGACGACAGGTCTATACGGATATGGCGCGCAAAGGACTGGAAAAACATCCTCGCGGAAGAAAAAGCCCACAAAGACGCGCTTAACGCCGCCGCCTGGTCCCCGGACGGAAAACTTATCGCCACCGCGGGGGACGACGGCTTTGTCCGGCTATGGCTGGCAGAAGATATGACGCGGGTGCGCACCATAAAAAACTACAACCTAAGCGCGCTTTCGCTGGCCTTCTCGCCTGACGGGACGCAGTTGTCCGCGGGATATTTGCTTGGCACAGCCAGGATATGGAACTGGAAGCGAGAAACAGCGGTTATAACTGCGCGCAAGGCCTTCATTAACACCGGCAAGGACAAGCTGTCGCTGCGCCTTGGCGAGAGAATCACCCTGCAATGGGACGAAAACCCCACCGGCAGAATCGTCTACGCCGAAACAGACTCCGCGCGCGGACGGGTCAAACGGAAGCTGCTCGGGTTTTCGGACAGGTTCGCCCCGGTGATACGAATAATCTCCAAAACCCGCGAGGGCCGGCGGCTGCGCATAAAAGGCGTGGTCTACGACGACTGCGCCGTTTCCGACGTAACCATAGCCGGACGCGACGCCGAGTGGGCATCCGGCAAAGCCGCCTACGCCGATTATTCCGACGCTTTTCCCTTCACAGCCGAGATTGCGCTTCCCCGTTCCGGCCCCGCGCCACTGATAAGCGCGCAGGATTATGCCGGACACCGCTCCAGCCTGGCCTTAACCGATGCTCCGGCGGAACACTGGGCGCCCCAGGTGGCAGAGATAAAAGCCGCCCGCCCCGCCCCGCTGATGAGCGCGGTGGATTCCGAGGCCAAAGTCGTGCGCATGGTCCCCGCCGGCGAGCCGCTTCTGGCGGTGGGCTACCGCAAGAACTGGTACCGTCTTGACGACGGCCTCTGGATATCCGCAGACGCCGTCACCGGCAGATAATCCCAGCGGTTCCGCTATGCCAAGCAGCAGCGCGCCTACCGGATGCTGAAAGAAGCCTTCCGCCCGTATCCCGTAGATTTGCCGCCCGCAAAAAAAGTTTGTTATTCCAAAGAATAATCTGCAATCGCCGGCGGGACGCCGGGACAGAATTGGCGCGCCCGGATTTTGCCGTCGGCAAAATCCGGGCGCGGCTCAAAACAGACTTTCAGGAATGCACGGGCTCGCGGGGGGCGAGCTTCTGGATGGTTTTGTCCAAATCAAGGAAACCGTCGCAGGTCTGGCGCAGCTCCCAGGACTGGCCGATTTTGAAGCCCGCCAGATACACCTTCTTGCCGGTAGCCTGAACCGCTTCCACCATCTGGACGAAATCGGCGTCGCCGGTGAGAATTATGGCGGTGTCGTAGGCGTTCTGATAGCACAGCGCCAGCATGTCGGAGACAAGAAACACGTCCACGCCTTTTTGCACATAAGCGCCTTTGCCGCGCGGGTCCCGGCGCAAATTGGTCAGCTTCACCTTTATGCCGCGGAAACGCAGCGCCTCGTAGAATTTGAGACGCTCGCGCTCGCATTCGTAGCGGCTTTTGGCCAGAACATCCTCGGCGGAGAGGATATGCCAGAACTCGTGTTCGTTGGGCGGCCATTCGCCTACTCCAGCCAGCCGCTCGCGCGAAAGCTCCATCAGCCGGCCCCAGGCCATGCCTTGCCGGGCATGGTCCATGTCGGACCAGGCGCGTGAATGGGCTTTGAGTTTCTGCTCCGCCGCGCCGCAGGCTTTTAGCGTCTCCTCCCGAAGTTCATCGTCTGAAAATATTGGCGGCTTGGCATTGTAATAATAGGCGCGGATAAGCTCAATGCCGGTCTCGGCGGCAAGGGCCTTTATCATGTCGGAGAGGTCCACGCGGGGGGTTTTGCCATACGCGGTCTGATAGGACTGGTAAAAATACTCGCCGTCAATAAACATCATGCCTTTCATAATCATTCTCCTTTGGTATTCGGGTATGTCCAGTTTACAAGAAGGCTAATAACGCCGTCAACATCTTTCCGCGCGGACAAGGTCTTCGTAGGTTTCCCGGCGGCGGATTATGCGCCATTTGCCGGTTTTGGAAACCATAACCTCCGCCGCGCGCGGGCGGGAATTATACTGCGACGACATTGACATCCCGTAGGCCCCGCAGGACAGAACCGCCAGAATATCGCCCTGCCGGGGGGGGGATATTTTCATATTGACGCCCAGAAAATCGCCGCTTTCGCACACGGGCCCGACTATGTTGAAAACCGCCGCCCTGCCTCCGGCGGAAAGACTTACAACCGGATGCGCCGCGCCGTAAAGCGCGGGACGGAGCAAATCGTTCATGGCGGCGTCAACGACGGCGAACTTCTTGCCGCCGCTTTGCTTGCGGTAGATAACTTTAGCCAGCAGCAGGCCCGCCGGCGCGGCTATGGAGCGCCCCGGCTCCACCATAACCGTCGCGCCGCAGCCGCGCAGCACTTTCAGCGCGCGGGCAAGCATTTTTTCCGGCGGGTCGGGGGGGAGGCCTTCCTCGCAATGCCAGCCGCCGCCTATGTCTATATGCGAAAGCCGCGCGCCCAGGTGGTTTTGCAGCTCCCCGCGCAGCCACAGCAGGAAGCGCGCGTTCTTTTCAAACACCGAGACATCCTTTATCTGCGAGCCCAGATGGCTGTGAACCGCCACCGGCTCCAGAAAACGGCTTTTGGCGGCCATGCGGTAAATCCCGACCGCCTCGCCGACGGAAACGCCGAATTTGGAGCCCTTTTTGCCGGTGGAGATATATTTGTGCGTGCGCGGGTCTATATCCGGGTTGATGCGCACCGATATGCTGCACCGCCTGCGCAGGCGCGAGGCCGTTTTCTCCAGCGCGGCGGCTTCCTCCGCCGATTCCAGATTTATAAACAGTATGCCCGCCTTAATAGCGGCTTCATGCTCGGCATCCGTCTTGCCGACGCCGGTGAATATGATTTTGCGCGGCTCAAAACCGGCTTCCAGCGCGCGGGCCAGCTCCCCGCCGGAAACCACGTCCGCGCCGGCCCCCAAAGCCGCCAGTTTGCGGCATACCGACAGGTTGGAATTGGCCTTCAACGCGTAGCAAATCAGATGCCCGCAGCCGGCAAGCGGTTTTTCGTAGGAGAAAAACCTGTCTTCCAGTTCTTTCTCCGAATACACAAAAACTGGCGTGCCGGCCCGGGCCGCTATATCGCGCAGCAGCCCGGCGGCAACAGGAAGATGATATTGCTTCATACGTTAAAACGAAACAGGCACACGTCGCCGTCCTTGATATTGTAATCCCTGCCTTCCGAGCGTATGAGGCCTTTTTCGCGCAGCGTCTTCTCGCTGCCGTGACGGTCTATATCCTCAAAAGAATAGACTTCGGCGCGGATGAACCCGCGCTCTATGTCGGAATGGATTTTGCCGGCGGCGCGCGGCGCGGGAAACCCTTCCGGGATAAGCCAGGAGCGCACCTCAATCTCTTCCCCGGCGGTGAAAAATGAAATCAGGCCCATCAGCTTCTGAGAAGCGCGGGCGACTTTTTCAAGGCCGGTGTAATGCTCGCCGCTTTCGGCCAGGAAGGCGCGGCGCTCGTCCTCGCCCAGTTCGGCCAGTTCGGCCTCCACCTTCACGCAAAGCTCCACAAAACCCGCGCCGCGCGCGGCGGCAAGCCCGGACAAAATCTTGGAAGCCCCGGCATTGGGTTTTTCCGAATTGTTGCCCACAAAAAGCGTCGGTTTCAGGGTGAGAAGCTGAAGCTGCGCCGTCTCCTCCGGCGCAAGGCCAAGCGAGGAGGCCGGTTTTCCCGCCGCAAGAACGGCCTGCACGCGCTTTAGCGTTTCCAGCGCGGTTCTTGCCGTTTTGTCGCCGGCGCGGCACTGGCCTTCCAGCCGGGGAATCATCTTTTCCACCGTCTCCAGGTCGGCCAGCATAAGCTCGGTCTCTATTATTTCCACGTCGCGCGCGGGGTCCACCCCGCCCATGACGTGGATGACGTTGTCGTCCTGGAAAAGGCGCACCACATGAATCACCGCGTCCACTTCGCGTATATTGGCCAGGAATTTGTTGCCCAGCCCCTCGCCCTTGCTTGCGCCTTTGACAAGGCCGGCGATGTCAACAAAACGCAGCGGCGCGGCGGTTTTTTTCGGCGGCTTGAATATTTCAAATAGCCGGTCCAGCCGGCGGTCCGGCAGCGGCACCACGCCCACGTTGGGGTCTATGGTGGTGAACGGATAGTTGGAAGACGCCGCCCCCGCGTTTGTCAGCGCGTTGAACAGCGACGATTTGCCCACATTGGGCAGCCCTATTATTCCGGTTTCCATGATTTGTCAAATGTCCTGCCAAGCGCCGCCTCAAAATCGGCCAGCCAGCGTGAAATATATTCCCCGTCAAAGCCAGGATTTTTGAGAGCGACGATGCGTGCATCCTCCAGGTCTTTCGGCCTGCCCGCGATAATTTTGTGGACTATCACATCCTCAAGCGAGGCAAATTTCACCTTCGTCCCGCATAACTCCACGGAACGGGCGCGGGCTATCGCCTGGCGCTCGTAAGGCGTCCAGGAAAATATGAAATCCACCCGTATTCCGGTGGCAGTGTCCTGCGCGGGAAATATCATCGTGGATTTGGCGAATTCCGCCGCGTCCCCGGCCAGGGATTTCAGGCCTATGCGCGCCGCGCATTCCGCCACCGGCCCGGCGCCGTCCGCGTCCAGCCCCAGGGTTATGTCTATATCCTTTGTAAGCCGCGGCTCCCCGTACAAAAGAACGGCCTGTCCGCCTATCACCATATAGGGGATGCCGCGCGCGTCCAGTTCAGCGGCTATTTTGGCGAGCAGTTCCTGAAACATGGTTTATGGCTAATGCGAGATTGATTTTATCCTCTATTCCGTCAAGAGGCTGTCTGAGCGGCAAAACACCAAGCAAAACAGCTTCTTCGCGCATAGCCTCGTAAATTCTGATGTTCCGCCCGTAATCCGGCGGAGACAGGCGCATGATGTCGTCGTCCAGTTTCCGCAGCAGATGGGGGTTTCGTATCACACCGTCATTCTATCATTTATCCAGATACGGCGCGAATACGCGGGCGAGGTCCCTGACGCTCAGCGACACGTCCGCCATCACCATCGCAAACACATCCAGATTGACCAGGGAGTTGATTACGGAATCTTTTTCGGCGGCGCCGCGGATACGCTCGGCGAAATCGCGGTTGACGGAGCGTATATCGTCGTACATGCTGACCAGTTTCTGCAGTTCCCAGTCCGGGCACAGCCCCTCTTTCATCCTGAAATACTGCGCGCCCATGTACATGGTGAAAACGCGGTAAACCGTCTCCTCCACGGTTGAAAACGGCAGATGATACATCGCCATGGGCTTTAGCTTGTCCATCACCGGGCAGCCGCTGGAGGACATGTATATGCCCAGCAGCGAGTAAAGCCCTTCGTTGAGCGAGGCCGCCTTTGTTACCGTGCGCGCGGAACTGGCCACGGAGACATACGCGCTGGCGCAGGACATTATCTCGCCGAAATCCGCCACCAGCCGGGAGATATTGGCCGCTATCGGGCAATGACTTGTGTAGCGCGAATCCAGCGGGCAGTTCCGGCATTTGCGGTATTCCAGCAGCGTCCACGGCGGCGGGTCCGGCGCATCATCCTCCTGAACCACCAGCAGGGTGGCGGGGTCTATGGAAACGTGGAATTCCTTGGTGCGCCCGTCATCCAGCTTAAAGGTATATTTCCAATTCTGCATCAATGCCCCCCGAACTTGTCCACCGAGGCGGATATTTCCACCCGCTCCGAATCCGCCAGCACCGGCCTGCCGGCTGTATCCTCTCCGGAGGCGTCCTTTTCCGCCCGCGCCCACGAGCCGAGCGTGAATTTGAAAGTCCCGCCCGCGCCGCGCGGCAGCTTCACCGAACCGCGGTACAGCCGCCGGTTGGCCGAATCGCGCGACAGTTCCACGGCGTCGGCCTTCCAGGAGCCGAACTGCGGCAGGCTGCCGGAGACAAAAACCCGCGTCCCCGCCGGCAGCCCCGGCGGCGCGATTAAGCGGAAAGACACGGCGCTTTCCGCCGGAACCGTTTTTTTCAGCAGCACCTGCGCCGAAAACGGCTGCCCCTCATACTGCGCGGACAAAATCACCGGCCCCGGCTCCGCGCCGTGCGCCAGGCGGAAAACCCCTCCGTCCCGCACGAAATAAGGCGGGGACGATCTGGCCGTCGGCGGGATATAATCCGCCTCAAGCCCGCCGGCAAAGGAAAGCCGCGCGCTCAGCAGCACGGTCTCCGGCATCAGGTTTTTAACGCCCGCCTCCGCGGAGCTGGCCGCAGGTTTAAGCGAGACCAGCCGCATATCCTCCCCGCCGAAAAACCAGCGCAGCGGACGGGAAAGGCGGCGCGCAAGCCCGCGCTCGCCGTAAACGCCGGAGCGGTCCGCATAAGCAAGCAGGTTTTTTCCGTAGACCAGCTTGTCCAGCAGCGCGACTTCAACGGCGGCCATTTCCACCGGGCCGGACATGATGCCCCTGCCGTATTCGCCCTCCAGCAAGCTGGCGTCAATCCATATTTTCACCTCCGGCGGGAAAGAGCCGCTCAGGACGGCGGATAGGCCGGCGGCATCCAGCTTGGGGGAAAGCGCGGCGCAGTTCAAAAACCCGCCGCGCGACGCCATATACAGCGCCGCCGCCCCCGAGGAAAACGCGCCGGCCACGGCCCGGCTGCCAGCCCCCGGCAGGGCGCGGTAATTGGTTTCTATATAAGGAATTAAATCACGCGACAGGAATTCCGCATAAGCCTTCGCTCCGCCGGAGCTTGCGCCGACCGCGAAATCCCCGGAGGAAGCCGGGTCTATTCCCACGGCCAGCGCCTTGCCGGCGCCGCCTCTGGCGCGCAGCTCCGCCATAACACCGGAGACGGGGACATAAGGCTCTTTTCCCGGCCAGGAAAATATCCTAATTCCGGGGAAATACACCGTTGGATAGCTTTCCCGCGACCCGTCGTATCCCTCCGGCAGCAGCACTCGCACGGTGCGCGTTCCGCCCAGTGCCGGAGAATAAAAGCGGGTGATGGTGTTCATGTCGCCGCGCTCGTATATATGCAGCCCGGAAAATGCGTCCGGTTTGGGGCGCGGCGCCAGCACGTTTTCGGATTGAGGCTGCGCCGCCAGCAGAGGTTGCACGGCAAGCGCAGACAGGAGCCATATGAATATAAAAAACAGCCGCATTTGTCAATGCTACAAAATTTGACGATATTCTGTCCGAATAAGCCCTGAAAACGGCTCTTCTCCGGCAAGTTGTGAACAGGTTTTAGCAGTAACCCCTTTAGATGAGGCAAATTACGGCGCAAGCCGGTCCTTTCTCTTTTCTCCGACGGAGTTTCGTCAGAGGCAGAGACGGACGGGGGCTGCTTGCGCCACAGGCGCGGACGCGGTTATCCACAGTTTTGGTCTGGTTATCCACAGCCCTTCAGGCCTGCGCCGGTTTTTCGCCGGAAACCGCCCTTTCAACACTATAATCCACAGGTTATCAACAGGTGTGAACATCACAGGAGATTTGCGGGTTACAACCCTTTTTTTATGGCTTCCACGGCGCGCAGGCAGGAGAGGCGCGCCGCCTCGTCAGTCTCAGTTTCCGCGACCTTTTGCAGAACAGGCAGGACTTTGCGCAGCCGGTCAAATGAGGATTGCGGATCGGCGTAAAACATAGCCGCCTGCGGCATAAGCAAATGGTCCGCCATCATGCCCAAAGCCTCGCAGCCGCCCGTTCTGGCGGAGGGGGATTTGGACGCCAGCGCGCGCTGCAGCCTGTCAACCGCGGGGCCGCCCATCCAGGCAAGCGCGGCGGCGCACTGGCGGACAGCGGACGATTCCCCGCCCAGACATTCGAACAGCGGCTCCAGCGCGGGAACGCCAATTCCTCCCAGCGCCTGCGCCGCGGCATAGGCCGTTTTCCCGTCCGGGGATTCAAGCATTTTCATCAAATCCGGAACCGCTTCGGCGGCTTTTTCGCCCATTTCGCCAAGCACAAGCGCGCACACCGCGCGCAATTGCGGGTCCGGGTCGGAAAGCGCGGGACGCAGCAGCGCGGCGGTTTTTTTGCCTTCGGGGTCAAGCTGCTCCAGCGCGGCGCGGGCGGTCTGCTCGTCGTAGCGGAACAGCCCGGCGATATCGCGCGCGGAGGTCTTTTCCGGCTTTTCCGGGAACATGAAAGCCAGCGCCGCCGCCGTCCAGCCGCGCAGCCTCGGGTCGGCGTCCTTGAGCAGCGGGGAAATTTTGTCCTGCGCGCCGCGCGCGGCGGGGCCCATCCGGGTAAGCAGCCAGGCCGCTATAAGCCTGTTGGCAGTATTATCGCCGGAAGCGAAAATTTTCCCCAGCGGCGCCGCATATTCGGGATACTGCGCGACGAAAGGCGACAGCGCGGCAGCGGCGGCAGCGGCCTCCTCGGCGGCGGATGCGGAGCGGAACATCTCCCAAAGTTCCGCGCGGCGGGGCTGGGCGGCTCCCAGCCTGTCCAGGGCCTGCGCGGCAAGTATGCGCGACTGCGCGTCCGGCTGAATCTTTCTGTCCAGCCCGCGCGCAAGGCAGGAAGACAGTTCGTCTTTCCCCGCGCCGGAAAGCGCGGCGGCGCGCTCAAGCCCGCTCTGCCGGACGGCTTCGGAGCTTGAAACCATATCCGCATACAATCCGCCGCAAAGCGCGGTTGAAACGGAAACAACCTGCGCCGCAGCGGTGGAACCCGCCGTTGCGGGATCCCCGCCGGCGGCGCGGCAAATCCCGGACGGCAGCGCCGCAAGCAGCGCCGCCGCGCATATCCCGCAAAAACGCCGCCCCGCATGACCGGACAAATGTCTCATAAAATCCTCCGTAAAGCCCTATCTTGCGCCTGCCGCGCGCCGCCGCGCCAGTTCCGCTTCCGCCGGCTTGTAGCCCGCTGCGGCGGATTGTTCCAGCAAATTCAGGCATTCCTCCCGCGACGCGGAGGCGGCTTCGCCGTTGCACTTCATCATGCCGAGCTGATACCGCGCCTTCGGGCTTGAGGACGCGGCCCTGCCGTACCAGCGCGCGGCCTCGCCGGTATCGCGCAGTCCGCCCAGCCCCTTATAGAATATATCGCCCAGCATCTCCTGCGCCCACGGCTGGCCGGCTTGCGCCGCGCGGCGCGCCAGCAGCGCGGCCCGCGCGTAATTGCGCGCGGCAAACGCCGCCTCGGCCTCGCCGGCCTCGTCCGGACGGCGGCACGGGGCGGGCTGCCTGAGCCCGCAATCCGCTTTATTGCTGAAATATCCGTTCTTCACCCCTTCCGCAGGGGGGGCTGTCTCCCCGGCGCAGAACGATTTCCGCTTCACGGCGCCATGCTCCGCCGCAACACGCGGTTTTGCGCGGGCGGGCGCGGCGACCTTTTCCTCCGGGCGGGAATGCCGCGCAAAAACGCGCTCCGGCGCAACGGCGGCTGGCGGCGCGGCTGCCGCCGGTTTTGGAACGACCGCAACAGCGGGAACGGCGGGCCGGACCGCCGGGATATCGCGCTCCGGCTTTCTGTCTGTTTCCGGCGCGGGTTTACGCACGGGTTCAATCTTTACCGCCGCTGCCGGAGCAACCCGCACCGGCGGCAGTTCGGAGTATTTCAGGGCGACTATGGCCGCAGCCGGAACGCTTGCATACTTAAGCGCGGCAATGTCAGGCCGCGTTTCGCGGGGCTGTTTCACAACCGGCGCAACGCGCGGCGCGGCGGTTTCGGCATATCTCAGCGCGGTTATCTGACGCGCCGCTTCCGGCGCATGCGCGGTTTTGGCGGCAACCGCCGCAACCGCGGGTTTGCCGGAATATGAAAGCGAAACTATGCCGGCGCGCGGTTTCGGAATTGCAGCGTTTTTTGGCGCGGCATAGCGCACCGAAACAACGGAAGGCGGGGCAGCCTGCGCCGGCGCAGCCGCCGCAAGAAACCTAAGGGAGACAACAACCAGTTCCGGCGGCCTGACGCCGGAGGCGTATTCAAGCGCGGCGATTGCCGGCGCGCTATAGCGCAGGGCGGTTATACCGGCTTGCGGCGAATGCGGCGGCGGGCCGGCTGTGCGGGACGGTTTGTCCGCATACTTCAGTCCGGCTATGCGGACTTCCGGGCCGCAGACGTATCTAAGAGCGGCTATTGAAGGCGCCGCCGCCGCATATTTCAGCGCGGTTACCAAAGGCGCAGGCTGCTTCGCTGTTGCGGGCGCGGGTTTTTCCGGCACGGACGGTTCCATGTATTTGAGAGAGGCTATGACAACACCCGGCCCCTCCTGATATTTCAATCCGGCAATGCGGACAACCGGCCTGCTTCCACCGGCATACCTGACGGATACGACTGAAGACTCCGCCGCATATTTCAGCGCGGTTACTATCCGCCCCGGCGGCGCGGCGGAAACGTCCGGGCCGGGCTGCTTCCTGGAAGGAAGGGAGCAAAGCTCGCGCAGCGGCAGGGAAGGCGCAACGTCGGGGTTGCGCCTCGGCGGCGACTGCGCCAGGTAGGAGTTCAGCTTTCTTCTGGCGCGGGCAAGCTCGCGCGGGGTCATCTGCGCCTCAACCTGACGCAGCGCAATGCGGGCGGTGGGGAAATTTTCCGCGCTGGCCGCCAGCCATTTCCACGCCTCGGCGTAGTCGCGGCGCAGCGCCTCGCCGTTGTAGTATTCCACGCCCAGATTGTACTGCGCCATCGGGTTGCCGTTGGCGGCGGCCCTGCGGTTCCACCTGACGCATTCCGCCAGGTCGCGCGGCACCACGCCGCCCTCGCAATAAAGCAGCCCGAGGTTGACCTGCGCCGTCTCGTAACCCTGCTCCGCCGCCTTGCGGTACCAGCCAAGCGCCTGCCGGTAATCCGGCGCGCCCCCCGCGGCGGAGCCGTAAATCTCGCCCAGCAGATTCTGGGCGGAGGCGCAGCCGCTCTCCGCCAGAGGCAGGGCCAGCGACAGGGCCCTCTCCCTCTCGCCGGACAAAAAGGAGTCCCGCGCCGCGTTCACAAGGTCCGGCACGGCGGACGGGGCCTGTTCCTGCCGCGCGGCAAGCTCCGGCTGGGGCTGGGAAATCAGCCGCCAGGCCGACAGCACCAGCAGCGCGCCGCCGGCAACGGCGGAAGATATGACTATAACTCGCCTTCTCACCCCTCAAGTATATTAAATACGGCCCGCCATTTGACACGGCGCCTCCGGATTGTATAGACTGCGTTATTGGCATACGCCAATAACAATCATGCCCAGACCGCACAAATGCCGCAGAATCCGCTTTGCGCCGAAGGCTTTCTATTTCAAGCCCGCCGGCATACCCGCGCCGGAACTGGAACAGGTAACCCTCACCCTGGACGAGACTGAGGCGCTGCGGCTTGCCGACCATATGGGCCAGGAGCAGGAAAAAGCCGCCGCCGGCATGCGAGTGTCGCGGCAGACTTTTGGCAACATACTGCGCTCCGCCAGGGGCAAGGCAGCCGACTGCCTGGTTAACGGCAAAGCGCTCCGTATAGAAGGGGGGAAAGTCGTTCTGCTATGCGGATGCAAAGGGAACAGGCGCGCTGGCGGCTTATGCGGCCAAAGGCTCGGGCAACGCGCATGCGCCGGGCGGATTTCGGAGGGGCCGCGCACGCGGCCAAAACGGCATAGAAACAGGAGAACATAAAATGAAAATCTGCATTCCGACGGAAACCAGAGACGGCCTGAAAGCCAGGGTATACGGCCATTTCGGCAGCGCGCCGTATTTCACGCTCTGCGACAGCGAAACCCGCCGCTGCGAGATAATAGACAACGGCGACCGGCAGCACGTCCACGGCATGTGCGACCCGCTTAAGGCGGTGGGCAATGCGAAACCCGACGCCGTCATCGCCGGCGGCATAGGAATGGGAGCGATCCGCGGGCTTAACGCCGCCGGGATAAAAGTCTATATCAGCCGCGAGGACACCGTTGAAACCGCCGTGGAGGCCGTCAAGTCAGGCAAGCTCCGGGAAGCGGACGCCGCCTCGGCCTGCGGCCATCATGGCGGGCATGGATGCCAGCACTGATTCCCGCATAACCGCTGTCTCCGCCTGTTCGTCCACCGCCGGGCGCCGGGAATTTGCTATTTTATAGGCTGGCAAGGAGGTTCCATGGCGGCAAAACGGATAGGCATTCTGACCGGCGGGGGCGACTGCCCCGGCCTTAACGCCGTGGTGCGCGCGGCGGCAAAATCGGCGCATAAACGCGGCTGGCAGGTGGTCGGCTTCCTGGACGGCTACGCCGGGCTGGTTGAAGACCGGCACAGGGAAATCGGCGACGACGCAGTCTCCGGCATACTGGCGCGGGGGGGGACGATACTGGGCACCAGCAATATCGCCAACCCGTTCTCCTATTCGCTGCCGCCTTACGGCTCGCCTGAAAAACCGGCGGACATGTCGGACCGGGCGCTGGAGGTTTTCAAAAAGAACTCGCTGGACGCGCTTATCGCCATCGGCGGGGACGGCACGCTCTCAATCGCGCTGAAGCTGCTCAAAAAAGGAATTCCCGTGGCGGGGGTGCCCAAAACCATAGACAACGACCTTGCCGCAACCGACGTTACCTTCGGCTTTGATTCCGCTCTTGCCGTAGCCACCGACGCCGTGGACAAGCTGCACACCACCGCCGAATCCCATCACCGCGTGATGATTTTGGAAACCATGGGCCGCTACGCCGGCTGGATAGCGCTGCGCGCCGGCATAGCCGGCGGCGGCGACATCATACTGCTGCCGGAAATACCCTACTGCGCCGAGGAGCTTTGCGCGGCGGTGCATGCGCGCATGGCGCGCGGGAAGCATTTCAGCATAGTGGTGGCATCCGAGGGCGCGGCGGACGAGTCGGGAAAGCTTACGGTAGCCTCCACCGTCAAAGGCTCCACCGACCCGCTGCGGCTGGGCGGGATAGGCTATAAGATTGCCGACACTATTTCCGGGCAATGCGGCACCGAGGCCCGCGTGGTGGTGCTGGGACATTTGCAGCGGGGCGGCACCCCCACCGCTTATGACCGCTGGCTGGCCACCCGCTTCGGCGCGCATGCGGCGGAAATGATAGCCCTGGGCAAAACCGGGCGCATGGCGCGGCTGCGCGGCACCGGCGTGGACGATGTCTCCATAGAGGAAGCCGTGTCAAAGCTGCGCCGCGTGGACCCGTCCGGAGAGGAAGTCCGGGCCGCGCTGGATGTGGGCACGAGCTTTGCCAGCAGGACGGTGAAATAGACGCAATGCCGGCAAATACCGCGAAAACAGCCGTAGCGGAAGCGGAGATGCTCCGTTTTTTCAATAAAGACGGGCCCGTCGCCAAAGCCGTTGGCCGCTACGAGGAACGCCCCCAGCAGGCCGAAATGGCCTGCGCCGTGGCGCGCGCGCTGGAGGGTGGCGGGCATCTGGTGGTGGAGGCGGGAACCGGCGTTGGCAAATCGCTGGCGTATCTGGCTCCGGCGGCGATGTGGGCGCTGGCGCGCGGCAAGCGGGTGGCGGTAGCCACCTATTCAAAAGCGCTGCAGGAACAACTTGTAAAAAAAGACATCCCCGGCCTGGCCAAAGCCCTGGCGGCTGAAAACAAATTCGTTACAAGCGCGCTGCTGATGGGTTCTGAGAACTATCTCTGCCTGCGCCGGCTGGACATCGCGCTGCGCCGCCAGGCCGGTTTGTTTGACAGCCCCGCCCGCGCGGAAATACTAAACGGCCTGCGCGCCTGCGCCGCGACGGCCCGGACCGGGCTGCGCCAGGAGCTGCCGCTGCGCGTGCCGGAACAACTGTGGGAAAACGTCCGCCGGGAAAGCGAGCTTTGCGCCGGCAAGCTCTGCCCGAAAAAAGATTTCTGCCTCTGGCGCAGGGACGTCTCCCGCGCGCGCGCGGCGCAGATAACGGTAGTAAACCATCACCTTTTCTTCGCGGGGATGTACGGCATCCCGTGGGACGCCGCGATTCTGGACGAGGCGCACAACATTGAAGACGTGTCCGCGCAGTATCTGGGCGCGTCGGTGTCGGGAAGGGATATAACGAGGATTCTGGACGGGATTTTCAGCGCTTCCTCAAAACGCGGCAGCGCGGCGCGCTTTATCCTGGCCGGGACGGCGGAGGGCGACGCCGTCTCAAACGCGCTGGACGCCGCCGCCTCCGCCGCGGACGATTTTTTCAGCGCGGCGGCGCGCAACGCGGGAATAGAATTGCAGCCGCGCTCGGTGCGCGTTACAAAGCCGGATTTCGCGCCGGATACGATTACCCCCGCTCTGGCCGGGGCCGCAAACGCGCTGGCCAATATCATTTCCCGCGCCAAAGACATGGAAGAGGAGCTTGCGCTGAAATCCTCGCGCGACAAGCTGACGGAGGCGGTGTCCGCCCTCAAACGTTTCCTCAAATGCGACAGCCGGGATTTCGCCTACTGGGTGGAGGGGCGCAGCTTCAGGGGCAGGACGCATGTGTCTTTGCAGATAACGCCGCTGGACGTCTCCGGCGAGCTGGCAAAAACGCTTTTCGCATCGGGGCAGCCGGTGATTATGACCTCGGCCACGTTGGCGGTGGACGGCGGGTTTGACTATTTCAGGAAGCGCACCGGCCTGCCGCCCTGCGAGGACAAAATAATAAGCTCGCCGTTTGATTACCGGAAGCAGGCCGGGCTTTATATCGCCTCGGACATGCCGTGCCCGCGCAATGAAACGCAGGCCTACGAGGCCGCCGTCATAAAGGCGGCGGAGGAAATCATACGCTCCGTGGACGGCGGCGTATTCGTGCTGTTCACAAGCTGGAATTTCCTGCAGCGCGCGGCGGGGGAGATAGCGGCGAAACTGGGCAGCCGCCCGCTTTTCATACAGGGCGAGATGCAGCCATCGGTTCTGGTAAAGGAGTTCAAGACCGCCGGCAACGGCGTGCTGTTTGCCACCGACACATTCTGGCAGGGCGTGGACGTGCCGGGAAAGGCGCTGTCGTGCGTCATAATAACGCGGCTGCCGTTTCTGGCGCCGGATTCGCCGGTGGAGCAGGCCCGCGCCCAGTGGTATGCCGAGCGCGGTCAGGAGATTTTCGGCCAATATACGCTGCCGCGCGCGGTAATCAAATTCCATCAGGGGTTCGGGCGGCTTATACGGCGCAAAAGCGACAGGGGCGCCGTCGCCGTGCTGGACCCGCGCATTCTGGGAATGCGCTACGGCGCGAAATTCATCGGCGCGGTGCCGCAGTGCGCAAGGCTGGAGTCGGCGGCGGAACTGCGCGTTTTTTTCGCCGAAAGCCGCACGGAGGAAGAGTGATTAAAATCCTTGTTCTCGCGGCCGCGCTTGCGCCCGCCGGCGCGAACGCGCAGCAGCTTGACGGCGTTTCGGAATACGAGCTTGCCTTCGCCAAAAGGCACGGTTTCCACGAGGCGATACTGGCCGAGGGGCAGGCAAAAAAACTTTCAGGGGCGGAGCTGTCGCAGTTCTATTCCTCCCAGGCGCGCGCGAAAATAAGCGGATTTTTCGCCCCTTACGCCCGCGCGCTTATGGTGATAAGCTCCAACCCGCGCGCGGCTTTTGACAGGTACTCAAAACAAACGCCGTCCGAGGCGACGTTGCTGTTCAAATCCATAGCCGCGCAGCGCGCGCGCATGCGGGGCGAGGCGATGAACGGCTACAACACCCTCATACTCCGCTCCCCGAATTTCATGGACGGCATCGCATACCGCTGGCGTGGCTCGCTTTACGAGGATTCCGGAGAGCTGGAAAATGCAGCCGCAGACTACTCCCGCGAAATAGAAATCTCTTCCGGCAATCCGGCAGCGCTGCTGGCGCGCGGCGGAACGTATTTCGCGATGGGCTATTACCTGCTTGCGGCGCAGGACACGGCCCGCGCCCTCGCCAATTCCGGCGGCGAGGAGAACAGGCGCGCCGCGCGCGGCGAACTTTGCGAGGCGCTGGCGTTCCGCGGCTACCGCCTGCCCTGCGCCGACCTGAACGCGGAAGGCGCCTACGAGGCGCAAATCAGCACGCCGCCCGCGTCGGAGCTTGCGACGCGAGTCCGGCAAACCGCGGCGGGCGCGGAAACGGCAGTCGCGGAGAGCGAAAAAATTCTCACCGGGCCGGGAAGCGACATCGCGCGGCTTACGGCGGCCTCCGAGATGCTGGGCAGGCCGCTGGAAAAGGAATCCGACACGCGCTGCCATTTCCTGCGGGGAATAATAAAGCTGCGCCTGGCCCAGCTTCGCGCGGGAACCTTTGCCGCCGCGCTGCCGGACTTGAAAAAGGCGGCGGTGGCGGGCTCCGGCTGGGCATGGCACGCAATGTTCCGCGTATGGGACAAATACGGCGAGCCGCAGCTTGCCCTGGCCTGCGCCCAATCAGCCGTTGCCGGCGGCGAAGAAAACCCCTTCTTTTATAACGATATGGCCAGGGCGCGCGCTGCCCTCGGACAATACCGCGACGCGCGCGCGAGCCTCAGGAAGTTTTTCAAACTTAACAGGAACAGGGTTTACGGGGAGCATGTCTCCTCCGGGCCGGAGTGCAGGACACTGGCGCTTGAAGGCTATAAGACCCCGGGCTGCCGGGACAAGGCGTATTTTGCCGCCGGCGGGGAAGTCTCCGCCCCGGAATGGCAAATGCCGCCTTCGCGCGCGGTAACGGGCAGAAATTGAGAAAACCCTCCAAAAACGGTAGAATATACCTTCGGCACAGGAGAATGCATTATGATATATACCAACGATTTCAGGGAAGGGCTTATCTTTGAGAACGAGAACGGGCAGATTGTGGAAATTCTTGAATACCAGCATCACCGCAAATCCCAGGCGCGGGCGGTGGTGCGCGTGAAGCTGCGCAATCTGGACACCGGCTCGGTCATTGAAACCAGCTACAGGCCGGAAGACAAATTCAAGGACGTAACCGTGGAAAAACGCCCAAAAACCTACATGTACACGCAAAACGGCATGGCGGCGTTCATGGACACCGAAAACTACGACCAGACCGAGCTTCCCCTTGAGAAACTGGGCGGTATGGACAAATTTCTGGCCGAGAACATGGAAGTGGAAGGGCTCTACATCAACGACAAATTCTACAACATCATCCTGCCCGCGAAGGTGGAGCTGAAGGTGGCCTCCACCGTGCCGGGGGTAAAAGGCGACTCGGTTTCCAACATGACCAAGCCCGCCACTCTGGAAAACGGCATGGAAGTGAAGGTGCCGCTTTTTGTCAACGACGGCGACACCATCCGCGTGGACACCCGCACCAGCCAGTACATGGACCGCGTCTAACCGAAACGGCGGCCCGGAAAGTCGAGGCCCGCATTATGATTGAAGCCGTAATTTTCGACATAGACAACACGGTGATGGATTTCATGCGCATGAAGCGCGCGGCTGTGGACGCCGCCGCCGACGCGATGATAGACTCCGGCCTGAAAACCCCCAAAGCCGCGCTGGTGGATAAAATTTTCAGCGTCTACTGGCGCGAAGGAATTGAGGACCAGAATATTTTTGACAAGGTGCTGTCCGGGGAAATGGGCCAGGTTGACTATAAAATCCTTTCCGCCGGCATTGTAGGCTACCGCCGTGCAAAAGACGCCGCAACCACCTTATACCCGCATGTCGGCATCACAATGACGGAGCTTATAAAAATGGGCGTGCGGCTGGGCGTGGTTTCCGACGCGCCGCGGCTGCCGGTGTGGCTGCGCATAACCACGCTGGGGCTGCAGCACTATTTTGACCATGTGGTAACCTACGACGACACGGGCGAGCGAAAACCCTCCCCCAAGCCGTTCATGCGCGCGCTGGATTTTCTGAAAGTTGCGCCCGAAAAAAGCCTGATGATAGGCGACTGGGCCGAGCGCGACATCGCCGGCGCCAAAAAGCTGGGCATGAAAACCGTCTGGGCCAGATACGGCAACCAGTTTGACAATGTCCGCTCAGGCGCGGATTACGAAATTGACGATGTCTACGAGCTTGTTGACATAGTGCGCAAGCTGAACACGCCATGCAACTGCTGACGCTGCTGCTGGCCTGCGGCTGCGCCCGCGCGCTGGAAATAACCGCAGCGGACAGGGCGGGCGGATTTATACAGCTTTCCGGCGGTATAGAGATAACCGGCGTCCGGTTTTCCACGGACGCCTTCGGCGGGGCGGTTGCGCTTGCGCTGGACAATTCGCGGGACGGGCGGACATTCGCCAACATCAGAATTATGAATAAAAACCTGTACGGCAAATTGATGGCGGCAAACGCCGCCCAGCAGGCAGGAAAGACGGACATAGACGTCAAAGTCCTCTCCGCCAGAAAGCTGGCATCGCCGTCGCGGATAGCAAACGTAGACATCGCCTTTGACGGCGAGCTTGCGGCAACCTTCGGCCTGCTCAAAACGCGGGGCAAAAGCGGCACAGCCTATAAAATGCTCTCGCCCGCGAGTTTCAAATTCAAATCCGGCGCGCTGCGCAAGCGGGTGCGCGAA
This sequence comes from Elusimicrobiales bacterium, assembly GCA_041651175.1. Taxonomy (NCBI): domain Bacteria; kingdom Pseudomonadati; phylum Elusimicrobiota; class Elusimicrobia; order Elusimicrobiales; species Elusimicrobiales bacterium. The sequence continues at coordinate 49,949 of JBAZJT010000011.1, forward strand.
CTGGTGATACAGGCGGGCATGAAAGCCGCCGGGGAAACCGCGCCGGGAAAGGCAGGCGTCAAATGAAATTAATAAACACAACGCGCGGCTGCGCGCTGGCGGAAAACGTGGAAACCGCCGGCACTTTTTTCAAAAGGCTTGTCGGCCTCATGGGCCGCAGGGCCCTGCCGGAGGGCAGCGCGCTTTACCTGTCGCCCTGCAATCAGATACACACCTTTTTCATGCGTTTTGCCATAGACGCGGCTTTTGTGGACGAGGGGGGGAAAATACTGCACATCGCCGAGAATCTCAAACCCTGGCGGATTTCCCCCTGGATAAACGAAGCGCGCGGCACTTACGAATTCCCGGCGGGCGCGCTGGCCGGCAAAGCCGATACGGGCGACATTTTGTCGGTGCAATAATACAAACAACCGCAGCATTCCCTCATAGTCTGTTCCCCGCGCTTGGCGGCGGGGGCGTGGCGGCATATGGCAATGGCATTGCGCCGCCCATATTCCCACCGCCAATCGCGGCACAACAGCGATTTATCGCCCGGACAAGACCAGGCCGCGGTATTCAAGCAGCGGCTGCGTCTCCGGAGGGCCGCCGTAGAACTTCCTGAAAAGCTCGTCTGGCTCCGCCGTGCGCCCGCGCGAAAGAATTCCGGCGCGGAACAAATCCCCGTTGGCGCGGCTTATGCCGCCATGCGAATAGAACCATTTGCCGGTGTCGCGCGCCAGCACCTCGCTCCAGATATAGGCATAATAGGCCGCCTGATACCCGCCGCTGAAAGCATGCGCGAAATACTGCGTGTGATAGCGCGGCGGCACGGGACCGTAATCCATGCCGGCTTTTTCAAGGGCGGCGCGCTCGAAATCCAAAACGCCGGAAGCCGGCGGAACCTGCGAGGCGGGTATCTGATGCCAGGCCTGGTCAACAATCGCCGCAGCCACGTATTCGGCGGTATCATAGCCCTGTCCGCAGGTCAGCGAAGACAGCAGCTTGTCCAGCAGGGCCTTCGGCATGGGCTGGCCGGTGCGGTAATCTTTTGCGAAATTTGCCAGCACACGGGTGTCGCGGGTCCAGGTTTCGTTGAATTGGGACGGATACTCCACGAAATCCGGCGGCACAACCGTGCCGGAAAGCAGCGGATATTTCACATTGGACAACAGCCCGTGCAGCGCATGGCCGAATTCGTGGAACATGGTTACCACTTCGTCAAAGGTCATAAGCGCCGGCTGGCCCGCTGGAGGCTTGGGGATATTGAGGTTATTTATAACCACCGGCTTCCGGTCCAGCAGGCCGGACTGGTCCACCAGATTTTCCATCCACGCGCCGCCCCTTTTGTTTTCGCGCTGGAAATCGTCGCGCAGGAAAAGGCCTATGGTTGAGCCGTCCGCATCAAAGACCTCAAAGACGCGCACCTCCGGGCGGTAAACCGGCAGGTCCGCGCGCTCCTTAAACGAAAGCCCGTAGAGTTCATGCGCGGCGAAAAACACGCCGTCCCGCAGCACGCGGTCCAACTCAAAGTAGGGCTTTATCTCTTCTTCGGTGAAATCGTAGCGGGCCTTGCGCGCCTGCTGGGCGTAAAACGCCCAGTCCCAGGGCTGAACGGCAAAAGGCTTTTCCCCTGCGTCTTTGGCCTGCCGGTCAATAAGACTTTGTATGTCCGCCGCCTCGCCTTTGGCCTTGGCAAGCGAGGCGCGGGCCAGCATTGCCAGCATTTCGTTGACGGCGCGCGGGGTTTTGGCGCTTTCATCCTCCAGCGAATAGCTGGCGTAATCGGGGTAGCCCAGCAGCGCGGCCTGCCGCGCGCGCAGCGCGGCTATCAGGGAAACCAGCGCCGTATTGTCGGTATCGCCGCCGTCCGCGCGGGAGACGGAGGCGCGGTAAATCCGCTCGCGCAGCGCGCGGTTTTTAAGCTGCTCCAGCGCGGGCTGCACGGTGGTGTTTTGCAGCGCGATAACCCATTTTCCGGCAAGGCCGCGCTCTTTGGCGGCCTCCGCCGCCGCGCCTTTCTGCTGTTCGGAGAAGCCGTCCAGCTCCGCGATATTGTCAACAACCACGGCATTGCTTTTGGCCGCTTTAAGCAAATTCTGGCCGAATTTGGTGCTAAACAAGGAGAGTTTTTTGTTTATCTCCTTCAGTTCCGCCTTGCCGGATTCGGGGAGTTTGGCGCCGGCGCGCACGAATTGCCTGTAATACCGCTCCAGCAACTGCGCCGATTCGGGGTCCAGTCCCAATTTGTCCCGCCGCGTATAAAGCTCGTCAATGCGCGCGAACAATGCCGGGTTGAGGCTGATAGCGTCCTGATGCGCGGCCAGCCGGGGCGACACCTCCTCCTCTATTTTCTGCATTTCATCGTCGGTATTGGAGGCGTTGAGGTTGAAAAACGCCTTTGACACCCGCGCAAGCAACGCGCCTGAACGCTCCAGCGCGAGTATGGTATTGTCAAACGCCGGAGCCTCGCCGCTGCGGGCAATGGCATCCGCCTCGGCAAGCTGTTCGGCCATGCCGCGCTCAAAAGCGGGCCTGAAATCGGAGTTCTTTATCCTGTCAAACGGCGGCAGATGATACGGCAGCGGGCTTGGCCGGAAGAACGGGTTCTCCGGCGGCGTCTGCGCATTAGCCGACAACGCGCAGGCCGCAAACAGCGACGTAAACAGGTATCTCATAATTTTGCCTCCGTATACTGCCTATTTTACCAAAGATTGCTCCGCCATCACCGCTGCGGTGTAGACATAGAGTTCCGCGCCCGAATCCTTCCAGGCGCCGGGAGCAAGGCCCGCCTTCTCACCGCAGAGGGAATTCATAAACTCCTCCCGCGAGCGGAAATGCTCCCACACCTGCGGCAGATAAGTCCCGCCGCGCGCGCCTTTGCGGATAAGCACGCCGTGTTTGCCGGGGATTATTTCTTCCGCGCTTTTGACGCGCTTCATCGGCGAGAGCACCGATATTTCAATATCCACGGCAGCCAATTCGTCGCGGGACAGGCCCGGAAACCGCGGGTCCGAAAACGCGCTTTGCTTTGCCATTTGCGCCACGCAATCCGCCAGCGTCTGGCGGGCCTCAAGGCTGCCTATGCAGCCGCGCAGTTCGCCGCGCTTGTGCAGCGTCACAAAAGCCGCCGCCGGCGCATTGAAGGCCGGATGCGCGGAGAGTTCCGGCGGGGGGGGTATTGTTTTGTCAAAAGCGCGGGCTATGCTCTGCCGGGCAAGGGCAAGCAGGTCTTTGCGTTCCGCCTCCGAAAGCGGGAAAAGTTCCGCGCCCCCGTCCGCCGCGCAGAACACCCCCGCGCCGTAGCCTACAGTGCTTTGCGCGTCCGCGCCTTTAACGTCGCCGGAGTTGTCATAGCGCAGCAGCCGGAAATCGCCAGCGCCAAGCTCCATGGCGGCGCGCGCGCCGGCGCGCGCGGCGGCCTCGCCGCAACAGGCGGTGTCATAGCCCTCAAGCCGCTTTTCCATAAGCAGCCGCGCCGCAAGCCCGAAATACTCTGGCCCCGCACCCCGCGCGGCAACCCCCAGCGAAAACATCAGCGAATTATCCGCCAGCCGCGCAACCTCCGCCGGAGGATAATGCGACAGGTCCGCCGAAATCACCAGCAGCGCCTTGCTGCCTTTCAGCGCGGCGGCCAGCGCGCGGCCCAGTTTTTCAAGAATTTCGCCGTCGCCGGTATTAAGCAGCAGCGGCAGCATTTTACGCGCTTTCCCGCCCAGGCATTGCAGGAAGGGAAGCTGAACCTCTATGGAATGCTCGCCGTCATGCGCTTTGGGCAGAACCTCAAACAAGGGAGACAGTTCCGCCAGCCGGCGATGCAGCCCGCCGTCAATTTCCACACGCCCCAGCGGAGTTTCAAAGGCGCCCTCGCCCCACAGCGCGGCGCCGCGTATATCGGCGCGATGCCCGGTTCCCAGGATGACTGCCGTTTCAAAATCCAGATTTTTCACCGCAGCCCATGCCGCGCCCGCCGCCGCGCCGGAATAGACATAGCCCGCGTGGGGGGACAGTATCGCCTTCACGCCGGGGGAATCCTCTCCGCCGGAGATAAAGGATTTCACCGCGGCCTCAAGCTCGCGCGGGCGCGCAGGGTAGAAACTCCCCGCTGCGGCGGGCGGCCTTGTCATGGATTTCATAACCCCTCCAAACAAAAAACGATTTGCCCGAAAGCCGGTTAAATTCTAGAATATATTCACGGTGGTTGTAGCTCAACGGTTAGAGCGCCTGGCTGTGGCCCAGGAGGCTGCGGGTTCGAGTCCCGTCAGCCACCCGTACTAAACCGCTTGCCCCCCAAAAAAAACATAACCTTGCCCTGCCGCTTTGCGCTGGCAGACTCCGTCAGACAGCTAAATCCGGCGGCGGAAATTCCATGCGGGCGCGACGAAACATGAGGGGGGCTTGACAGCGGCGTAAACTAATACTAAAATAGTCTTAGTATGGCGCTGCTAAGCAGGGAAACCGATTATGCCGTGCGCGCGCTGGCCGTGCTGGCCGGGGCGGGGGAGGGGAAGCATGTATCCTCGTCCGAAATTTCGCGCGTGCAGCGCATACCGCTGTCTTTCCTGCGGCGCATTCTGGGCGGGCTTTTGCGCGCGGGCCTTATAGAAGCGCGCGAGGGCAGAAACGGCGGCGTCCGGCTGGCCCGCAAGCCGGAAACCATATCCATAGCCTCGGTGATGGAGATTTTTCAGGGGCCGGTTTCGCTTTCGCGCTGCATATTCCGGCGCAGGCTTTGCCGCAACGGCGGAACCTGCGTCCTGAGGCGGGAAATAGCGGATATAGAATCCTACGCGGCGCGGAAGCTGGCGGGACTGACTGTCGCTGATTTGCTGAGGATACAAAGGAGAAAATCATGACGATGTACTGCAGACAGTGCGAACAGACACAGGGCGGCAAAAACTGCCTTAATCAGGGCGTATGCGGCAAAACGGCGGAAACCGCCGCCATGCAGGACATGCTGGTTTACGCGCTTAAAGGGCTTGGCTTCTGGGGCCATCAGGCGCGCAAGCTGGGAATCGCGGACGAACAGGCCGACAGGCTGGTTATGGAAGGCCTGTTCACCACCGTTACAAACGTAAACTTCGCGCCGGAGACTATCGCGCCGCTTATCGGGAAAGCCGCCGCCGCGCGCGAGCGGCTGCGCGGCAAGGTCATGGCGGCAAGGCCTTTTACCGGCACAATTCCGGCGGCGGCGGAAATAATTCCGGCGCAAACCGTCGCAGAGCTGCTGAAGCAGTCCGGCCAGGCCGCGCTGCCCGCGGACAGCGCAAACGAGGACATACGCTCACTGCGCGAAATTCTGCTTTACGGCCTCAAGGGAATGGCCGCCTACGCCGACCATGCGGCTGTTCTGGGCAAAAGCAGCGATGAGGTCAACGCATTCTTCCATGAAGGGCTTGCCGCGCTGACGGACAATTCGCTCTCCGCGCAGGATTATGTGGCCCTTATCATGCGTTTCGGCCAGGTCAATCTCAAATGCCTGGAATTGCTGGACGACGCCAACACCGGCGCCTACGGCCATCCGGCTCCGGTCAAAGTGCCGCTGGGCCATAAAAAGGGACCGGCGATACTGGTGTCTGGGCATGACTTGCGCGACCTTTATCAGTTGCTGGAGCAGACCAAGGATAAAGGAATCACCGTCTACACGCATGGCGAAATGCTGCCGGCCCACGCCTATCCTAAGCTGAAGGCCTTCCCGCATTTCTACGGCCATTACGGCACGGCGTGGCAAAATCAGTACAAGGAGTTTGACGCCTTCCCCGGCGCGATACTGATGACAACCAACTGCATACAGCGTCCCGCCAAAAGCTACATGGACCGCATTTTCACGACGGGACTTGTGCAGTGGCCGGGGGTGGAGCATATCGGCGCGGGCGAAGACGGCGCAAAAGACTTCTCCCCGGTGATAAGAAAAGCGGTTGCCGCCGGAGGGTTCAGCGAGGACGCCGCCGGTAAAGAAATCACTGTCGGCTTCGGGCGCAACACCCTGCTGGGCGCGGCGGAGACGGTGGTCAAACTGGTCAAGGCCGGCAAAATCCGCCATTTCTTCCTGATAGGCGGCTGCGACGGCGCGAAACCGGGCCGCAATTATTACACCGAGTTCGCGCAGAAAATTCCCAAGGACTGCCTGATACTGACGCTGGCCTGCGGCAAATTCCGTTTCAACACGTTGGAATTCGGCGAGCTTGAGGGGCTGCCCCGGCTGCTGGACTGCGGACAGTGCAATGACGCATACACGGCGATAGTGATAGCCTCCGCGCTGGCGAAGGCGTTCAACTGTTCAGTAAACGAGCTGCCGCTGTCGCTGGTGCTTTCCTGGTACGAGCAGAAGGCGGTGTGCATACTGCTGACGCTATTCTCGCTGGGGATCAAAAACATCAGGCTGGGGCCGTCGCTGCCGGCCTTCGTATCCCCGAATGTGCTGAATATACTGGTGGAGAATTTCGCAATAAAACCCGTCTCCACGCCGGATAACGACCTGGCGGAAATGCTGGGCGCGATAAAGCGGTAACACTTACGGCGCGGCGGGCAAATGTATTTGCCCGCCGCGTTATTTTTTGAAATACCCGTTCATCCAGAGCAGTATCGGCAACAGCGCGGCGAGGACCGCCTTGGAAATCAGTATCCTGGCAGGCATGTCGCAGAAAACCCCGGCGGCGGCATACTGCGCCAGCCACAGCGCGCCGGCGCACATCAGCGCCTGCCCCGCGCGCGAAAAATCATAAGGCACCGGGTAAAGTTTGCGCGAGAAGGCCAGCATCACAGCCGCCATCAGCGCATAGCTGATAAACGTCGCCCAGGCCGCGCCCATGAAAGAAAATTTCGGTATCAGCAGCAGATTGGCCGCGATATTGGACAACGCGCCGACCGCCGTGGTCCAGGCGATTATCTTGGTTTTCTTGGCGATGACCGGCCCGGCGAGGAAATTTACATAGAACCCGTAAAACAAATACCCCGCCAGCACCACCGGCACTACCGGCAGCCCGCCCCAGTAGCGCGGGTCTATCAAATGCCAGCCGCCGATATCCAGCCGCACGATGTCGCCTATAAAAAACGACAGCGCCAGCACCACAAAAGCCCCGAAGGCCGCGAAATAATTGAACACCCGCGCGAATACCTCCGGCGCGCCCGGCTTGCCGGCATGTTCCAGAAAAAACGGCCGCCAGGCCTGGTCAAACATGCTTACAACCAGCATCATGAATATCCCCAGCCTGTAGCCCGCCTGATAAATGCCCACGGTGGACTGGTTGGTGAGGAAAAGCAGTATCGGCCTGTCTATGACCTGCACGGCCATAGCCGCCAGCCCCGCCGGCACCAGCGGCCAGGAAAAAGCCAGCATTTCCCGGAAAACCTCTTTTGAGAACCGCCACCGCAGCGATTGCGTGATGACCGGCGTCAGCAGCACAAGCGACGCCGCAGACGCCGCCACAGACGCCATCAGCGCGCCTTCCGGCCCGGTTTTCAGCTTGAGCAGCAGTATCACGGTTGCCGCCAGGTTCACCGCTATGTTGGCCGCGCGTATGGAGGCGTAGCGCAGCGCTCTGTGTTCCATGCGCAGCTTGGCGAAAGGCACGCACATCGCCGCGTCCATGGCCAGCACTATGGCGGCATAGGCCACCAGCTCGGAATACCGCCCGCCAATTCCACCTATAACCGCGGCGGGCCCGCGCAGCACGCACAGCAGCGCGGCCAGCGCCGCCGAGGCCGCTATCACCGGCCAAAACGCGGTGGAAAATACCGTTTTCTCGTCGTTTTCGCGGTTGACGGACAGGCGCATGTACGCCTGGTCCATCCCGAACTGGAATATGACGCCCAGAAAGGCCACATAGGAATAAACCGCCGCCACCACGCCGTGCTGCTCCGGCGCGAAGGCGCGGGTGTAGACGGGCAGCAGGAAAAAATTCAGCAGCCGCGCCAGCACGGTGGAAAGGCCGTATATGGCCGATTCCTTTCCCAAGTCCCTTATACGCATTTTTTCATTATAATAGATTTGGGCCGTTTCCCGTCCATGCGCGGCCACAGTATTGAGACAGGGTAATTCCGGCAGCTTGATTCGCAGGCGCCTTGCAGTTCGCCTTGAGCGGCGCGCATTTAACGGCACTCGCCACCGGTTGCGATTTTGGGTATAATGTGAATGTTGGGCGGCGGTTCGCGCCCGAATTCCGGGATGGTGTAACGGTAGCACAAGCGGCTCTGAACCGCTTTGTCTAGGTTCGAATCCTAGTCCCGGAGCCATGTATTTGCAAAGATAGAACTTCTGCCCTTTTAGCGTTCGGCGCTAAGGGCAGTTTGTATTTTATGTGGCCTCCGCCCGGCGTGTCCAGTTCAATGCGCTGTACCCAGTTGCTGAGGAACGATTTCGTCTCGGTTATGCTGGATTTCTCCAAAAAGCCGCAAAGTTCGTCCGAGTAGTCCTTAAGCTCCTTGTCCGACACGTTTATCGTTTCCTTGGCGTATTCCGCGTTCAGCGCGGCTTTCATGCCCTCCAAGGCCTTTAGCTGCTCCCGGAGTTGTTTTATGCGCGGGGCCAAGTCCTCGACCTTCACATGGCCCGTTTCCAGCGCGTTATAAAGCTTCTGCAGGCGCTTATTGGCATCCACTATCTGCAGGTCCTTTTCGGCTATACGGTCGCGCAGTCCGCCTTTTGAGGCCAGCAACTCCTCGTTTATATCCTGCACCAGCTTGCCAAGATTTTCTTTGGTTACAACCCGTTCGCGTATTTTGGCTATTACCGCGTCCTCCAGTTTCTTGCGCGGCACAAAGCCGCAATCACACACGGATTTGCCGCGTTTGAGGTAATTCTGGCAGGCGTAGTAGAAAAATTTGCTGGATTTCGCCGCGCTGCCGATTAGCTTCGCGCCGCATTTGCCGCAATAAACCATCCCGGACAGGAGGTAATCGCTGCCAGCTTCGCGCGGATGCATAATTTGCGGAGCCCGTGATTTCATAAGTGCCACCACCTTGTTAAAAGTTTCCTTGTCCACAATCGCCGGATGCGCGTTTTCCACGCGAATCAGCTTGTCCTCCGGCTTTTTGCGGCGGACTTCCTCGTGCTTGGCGTAACGGTTGAATATCACCGCGCCGGTATAGGTTTCATTGGTCAGCATATAATGGATGACGGTCTTGCTCCACGGGAACCCGGCCCGCGTTTTTGCGCCTTCGCTATTCAAAACTTTGGTGATTTCCTTGGTGCCCAAGCCTTTTATAGCCATTTCAAACATCCTGCGCACAACGGATGCCTCCGCCGGTTCTATGTCCAGTTTGGCCTTCTCGTTTCCATTGACCATGACCTTGAGGCGTTTGTAGCCGTAAGGGGCGGCTCCGCCGTTGCAGAAGCCGCGTGCGGCGTTCTCGCGCATGCCGCGTATCGTATCGCTTGAAAGATTGAGCGAGTAAAATTCGTCAACCGCTTCCAGCATGGCTTCCATCAGGTGGCCGGACGGCGTATCATCTATCGGTTCATTGATGGAAACGACGTCCACACCATGCTTGCGAAGCAGCTTCTTGTAAAGGATTGAGTCTTCGCGGTTTCGTGCGAAACGGGAGAATTTCCAGACCAAAATGGTGTCAAAGGGACAGATTTTCTGTTTAGCGGCGTAAATCATCTCCTGAAACTTGGGGCGGTCGGCAGAGCGCGCGGATTCGGCCTCGTCTATAAATTCAGCAATGATGCTGCCGCCTTTTTTGAGCGCATATTCGCGCAATGCCTTCAACTGGGCGGGGATTGAGAGGTCCTTGTCCGCCTGGCCTTGCGAAGATACTCTTGCGTATAACGCCGCTTTCATAACAATACCCGCTCCTCGGCTATTTCACCGCCCTGAAATATGCGGACAGCAGCTTTGCAGTCAATTCGCTTTTGCCGCCGATGTGCCAGTCCATGTTCTTTTCCGGCGGGACTGGGCATTTATAGTCGTAGATGCTGAATTCCAGCCCGTTGATTTTGCCGACCCATTCAATATTGCTCTTGCCGCTTGGGAATGCGAACGGGCGGGGCTTGCCGAATACTCGGACAAGGTCTCTGTATGTCGTGCCGTCGGGCATGTAGCCGACGAGGCTTATGCCGGTTTCCGGGCCTTGGCCCATTTTGATTTCCACGTCTACGGACACTCGGATTTTCATAGCGTCTCCGTTAAAATTCCGCGTTTTTGATTGCGCCGGTTTCGGCGTCGCGGACGGTGTAATAGCGTTTGTTGCTCCGCCAACTGCCGTCGGTGAATTGCTCCTCTATGGTGATGCTCCATTTCGCCTTCGGCAGGGTTTTGCGGACTATCGCCAGCTTTTCAAGCGCGGCGGGGATGTAGTCCTCGGTCTTGCCGGTCAGGGCGACGTCTTCCACGTACATCTCCGAGCCGTCCTGCTTGAGGCTCAGATACCGCGACTTCAGCGTTTTGCCGGTCATATCGCCTCCTGTACTTTTATCCGCGCGAGTGTTTTGCCGTCGTGCCGGATTACAAACCGGATGCGGCTTTTGCCGTTGCGGACTTCGGGGCGGCGGGCTTGCGCCCCGGCAAATGCCTGCGCTTCTGCTGCCGTGTTGAACTTGCCGATTGTGCGGCGTATCGTGCTGCGGAACCTCGTCCCCGCCAGCGCCGTTGATACCGCCGTCACGTAAAACCTCGCTTTATTTACCGTCTCAGAATCCATCGTTTTCATACGGCCTCCGTTAGCTGTCATCATGAACATACAATGACTTCGGCGATTAATCCAGTCCTTTCCGGAAGCCCTTTACCGTCAGGGAAACAGCCCTTGACTTCATCCCGGAAACCCTTTATTTTCTGGCCCGCCCGGCCCCATAAACCGGGCGGGCTTTGCGTTCACGCGCTCGCGGGCAGGATTTTGCCCAGCCAGTCTTTGCCGACCAGCTTGTTGAGCGCGGCCACCACCGCGTCTATCGCCCAGCCGATGAGCATTCCTTCTATGCTCTCCGGCAGGAACGGGATGTCTATCAGCGCGTTGAGGACGGCGACGGCTAACGCCTTCTTATCCGCGCCTTTGAGGCCTTCGTCCTGACCGACGGCTTCGACCAGCTTCACGACATCCGGGATAGCCTCCGCCGCATCCTTGAGGCTTTTCACGGCCTTGATTTTGCCCTTCAGTTCGCCCAGCCCGTCCAGTAACTCTTTTGCCTTCGCTTCGTAGTCCATGGTGTCTCCTGTTTACGCCAGTTTCGTGTATTTGCCGTCTTTGAACGCCAACACCTCGCGCTTGCCGCCGGTGCTGGCGTGAATCCACCGTGAGCCGCCGCGCCGTTCGTCAATAAGCTGTCCGAACGGGATGCCGGATTCTTTCCACAGCCAGTTGAACGCGTCGTCTATGCTCACGCCTTTCACCTCAAAATCCGCCGCTTGTCCCAGCGTATGCTGGCTTGACGCGCTGCCGCCGATGGCCTTGTTAAGCTCGTAACACCTAAAGCCGGAATGCGCTATGACCGGCTTGCCGTAATGCGTCCGCACCGGCTCAAGGATGAGGCGGCACAGGCCGGTAAGCTCGGCGACATAGGGCATCGCCTTTCGGCGGTTAAGCTCCCGGAACCCCGGCTTGCCGGTGCGCGTAAGTTCAAAGAATGTGAAATGTTCCGTCAGTTTGAAGTCGTTCATTTGCCGCTCCATTTAAGCCCCAGTTGGAATATGGCGTTCACCGCCAGCGTTATGCCGCCGACGAGCCATGAAATCTTGGTTTTCATGGCCCTCAGTTCCTCGGCGAGGCCGATTTGGCCGTTGCCGTTGACCGTATGCTCCAGCCGCGATACTCGCCCATCGTTGGCGGCCTTGTCCTGCGCGTAACCGGCAAGATGCGCGTCCTGTTTGGCCTCTATGCGGGCCAATCGTTCAAGTATTTCGTCGAGTTTGCTCATATCACGGCCCTCCTCCGCCGGTTTGGCCTTGCCATTGACCGGCGGCTGTTCCTGTCGCAAGGAACACCTCATACGGCGCATCCGTCGCTATGGCCATGCACGGCAATGCGGCGCAGGCCAACCCCTGCAGCTGGATATGCGTTTTTGCGCCGTAGAATGTCGCGCCGCCGAACACCCCGGTTCCGGTGATGGCTATCGTTGACGCGCTGATGCCGTAGGTTTCCGTGATGGTTTTCGTGAACGTGTTTACGCCGGTGAATGCCTGGCTGGCGCTTAATAGCGGCACATTCGCGCTTAATCTTGCGTCGGGGATTGTGCCGCTGGCGAGGTTGGCGGCGTTCAGGCTGGTTAGCGCGCCGCCCGCTCCGGCAAAGCTGGCGGCGGTTACCGCGCCTGAAAACGCACCCGTCGCGGCGGCGATTCCGTAGGCTTCGGTGATGGTGTTTGAAAACGCCACCCGTCCGGCGGTGGATACTGACATGGCGGGCGAGGTTCCTGCCGTATCAGTTGAAACGACAAGCAAGTACGGGAATGTCCCGGCGGGGCGTATGTCCAGCGCGGCGGCGGGGGCGTACTGGCTGTTGCCTATCAATACCCCGTTTCCGGCGTTTAGCGCGATGTCGCCGTTTGACGCGTCCACCTGCACCGCCCGGCCTGCGCCGGTGTTGTTGATATGCAACCGCGCGTTGGGGACGGCGGGGCTGCCGATGATGAGCCGGCCCAAGTCCGCGCCCTGATAATATGCCGCGTTCGGCGGCGAGAAGTTCGATGTCCACCGCGCCGCGCCGACATCTATGCGCAGCTCGTCCATATAGACCGCGCTGGCGGTCGTGGCGGTATCCGTCGCGCGGGTCTGCTTTGCGCCGATATACGCGCCGTTGGACACGTCTATGTTTGCGCCCGTGCAGATATTGACCAGTTTTGACACCCCGTCAACATACAGGTTGATTCCGCCCGCGTAAGTCGCCCGCACCAGCGCGACATGATGCCAGCCGCCGTTATACGGTCCCCAGACGATATAAGACGCGATGCCCATGCAGCCGGGGCCGGACACCATCAGGAAATCGTTGCCGTTGTAGTTCACATGCGACACCGCCAGCGCGTTCGTTATCGCCGCGTTATACATGTCCAATCCGCCGCCGGTCGTCGTCCAGTCCGGGTTCAGCACGAGGAACGCGCGCGCGGCCTGCCATGCCGGGCAACCAACGGTGTAGACCCAAAAGTCTATCGTGAATGTCTGCGAGCTGATTTGCGGCATGGACGATATATGCGCGCCGTCGTTCCAATGCGTCATATAAAGCGACGCGGAGCCGAACTTTTTGTTGGCCTGCGTCAGGTATGCCGCGTTGACGATAGTGAATGTTGCGGGCGAGACCGAATCGGGGATAGCCGTCGCGCCCTCCGCGCCGTCCATGTGAGCCATGACCGCCGTGTTGGGGCTGTATGCTATGTTCAAATCGCCGCCGATGGCGACGTCGCCGTTGTAGGTGTTTATGATACCCGCGCCTGTGTTGGTGGCGACATTGACGACGGCGGCGTTCACCGCGCCTGAAAACGCGCCCGTCGCCGCCGCTATGCCGTAAGTCGCCGACACGCTGCCCGCGTTTACCGCGCCCGTGAACGCGCCGCTTTGCGCCGACAGCGGCCCCTGCACCGTCGCCGAAGACTTGAGCGTGATGCCGTTTGCGGTTATCCGCCCGCCATTGCCTTGCAGTATGATTGACGTCGCGCCGCCCACGGACGGGTACAGAAGTTCCTGCCCGACGAGCGTCATCGTCGCTTTGCCCGTCGGCGTGGACACGGTTACGCCGTAATACTGCGCCTGCGCCGGGGGCGCAAGCAATACCATCAGCCACACTATCCATTTCCACATATCAGCCCACCTCCTCTGTTGAAGTTGCCGCGCCGCCGAGGACGATAAACCCGCCGTCGCCCTGCGCCGTGTCGCCGCAGTAAAACATCCTTTGCTTCAAATCCGCCGCCCAGCAGTCAAAACACTTCGCCGGATTCTCGGCGGCGTAACCCTTCAGTTCCTCATACGTCCCCGCCTTGAACGCGATGCCGCCGATGTCCAGATAGTTGAAATTCGCCATCAGGATATCCGCGTCCGGAATGTCGCCGTTTTTTATGTTGTGCGGTAACGCCATCAGAGCGCCTCCGTCAGATTGAATGCGGTGGCCCAGTTCTCCACGTCAAGCTCGATGCCCTCTACACGGAAATTCGCGTTATAGAACGGCAGCCGCACGGCCAGCCAGCTTTCGTTGTAATAGACCACCCGGTTCGTTTGGCCATAGCGCACCGCGCCGTCGCCCCATTTCCACGCCGTTATGAAATCGCGCGGGATGATTTTCAGCAAGACCTTGTCGCCCAGCTCAAGGTGCAGGAAAAACCGCGTCCTTGCCAGCGCGCGCCGCCGCTGGCCTTTGACATAGTCATACACCGTCGGCGCGATGGCGCGGGCCAAATCAACATTCGCCGCAGGCAGGAAGTTGCCGCTTGATATCGCGTACTCCCGGACGCCCATCTGGTCTATGTTGTCCGGCCTCGGCTCGCTTTGCGTTTTGGAATCAACGACGATGTTATAGCCGCCGAATGTCACATTGACCCGGTTGTAAACCCGCGCCGCGCCGCTTGCGACGCTCTCCAGCGCGGCCACGTTTGAATTGTCCAGCGTGTAAACCGGCGACATTGAATCGGCGCGCGGTCGGAAAACGAAGCCGTCATCGCCGGTGAAGCCGATTTCATAGCTGCACATCCGCGCCAGCGCGGCCAGCGCGTCTTCGCAGGTCAGCCCGGTCATGTTGACGACAGGGATTGTGACAGCCGAGGTGTAATAGTCCACCTGCCAACCTTTCAGCAACGCGTAGTTCTGCCATGCGTAGTCGTTGGTTACAGTTACCACCCAGCGCAGCTGGATATACCGCAGCAACGACGGAATGACAGAGCCGGGCGCAATCGCCGTCCAGCCGTTCCAGTTCGCCCCGTCGGCGGAATCGCGGTAATAGAATGCGGACACGGCGGTGCCAAGCTCAAAATGCGAAGCCGTCAGCTTCCCCCAGTTCGCCAAATCGGCGGTGCCGTCTATGACGGGGCTGGTGTACGAGCCGGTCAGCGACGGGTAATGGCCGGAAGTATTCCAGTAAAGCCGTATCCCCATGTCATAAGAATCCCACAACGTGTTTGAATACTCGCCAGACGAAAAACCCGCCTCGTCCAATTGCGAAAATGTGGTCTCTACGGAATTTGCGAACAACGCCGGGCTGATGTCCGCGCCGTCAACGCCGCACAGCGCGCAGATTTGCGCGACAATCCATTCAATTTTCTTGTCCAAGCGCCAGTAGGTGTAGCTGCACCACAGGCTTTGACCGGCGTTCAGCGCGATTTTAACCGTGATAGCCGCAGGCGCATCATGCTCGTTGAGGTTGGCGACCGAATAATCTTTGTCTGCCATGAGAACGGTCGCGTTTTCCGGCCCGGCGGAGGTCAAACCTTTGCGAACCTCCGCGATTATTCCCGCCGCGTTATGCCCCGTGCTGAAATCCAGTCCCGAATTGGAGCCAATCAGTTCGTTGGTTACCGCAGTGCCGACGAGCGCCGCGCTGAACTGGGCGAACACCGACATCCGGCCAAGCAAATTCAGTTGCATGGTTTTCTGTTCGGGGTATTCGGTGTTGTCGTCTGTAAGATAACCCGTGTAAATATACTGCGGGTCCGGTGTGCCGTCGGACCGGACCACGCCTGCTATCAGCGCGATTTTGGAGTTGAACACATAATACCCGTCAGGGAAATAGCCGTCCGGATTGCCCTCAAGCCACTGTCCACGGTCGTTTCGGACGGTTACGGCGCAATTGCCGTAGGTCCATTTGTTGTATTCCTCGGTGTCCAGCTTGATTTGGATTTTGCCGACCTCCGCGACATCCGGCGTGAGGTCAATGGCGTCGTCGTAGACAAATGCCGCGCCGGTCCAGCTCCGGCGGTAAAGTAATACTCGCTTGAAATACTTCGGCTTCGGCGAGTTGAACGCGTCCAGCGATTCAGGAGCAATCGTTTTCATAATCAACGTTCCTTGAGCGATAGCTCTATCTCGTAACGGCATGTTTTCCGGTCAAAGGTTTCAGTCGGCGGCTCGGCTATGAGGAACTCGTAAATCTGCGTCGGGTCGTAATCGGCGAAAAATGCGAAAGTCAGGAAATCATAGGTTGCAATCGCCGACAAAAGCGTATCCCGGTCGGCTTGCGTGACATTGCGAAGCGACAGTGTGCCTTCAACCTTCTGCCATTCCTTCCACGCGACGAGGCTGCCGTCGGACATGCGGATGTTGCCGCATTTCGCGGCGTCCTTGCGCTTGAACGTGGACTGCGCGTGAAGCGTGAGCAATTCCACATCCAAATGCGCGGGGTCGTAGACTTTTATCGCGTTCACATTGCCTCCCCGTCGTGTTTCGCGCCGATTTTGTAGGCGGCTTTGGCGTTCTCGACGCCCCACGAAACGCCCTGCTTTATAGCGGTCGTGATTTGCTCGCACACCGCGCGCACATCAGTTTGCGAACCCATGCCGCCGTTGATTGTTATGGGCGCGTTGAGCGAAATATTGACGCCGCCTCCGCCGACAGCCGCGAGCGCGCCGCCGGTGCTGACCGAACCCATCGCTGCCATCTCGCGCAGGCTCAATACATACTCGCCGCCGTGGACGATGGCCGCAACCGGCTGGCCTTTCATGCCGGGGACCAACCCGCCCTCGGCAAACCCCAGAAACTTGCCCAGCCCGCCGGTCAGCCCGCCGAACGCGCCGCCGGTGAACAGGTTCAGTATCCCGTACAGCGCCATCTTGGCGGCAAGTTTTGCGATAAGCTCCTCAAACGCTTTCAGTATCGCCTGAAAAAGGTTGTCGGCCAGATTTTTAATCGCGCCGAACACGCCGCGCGCGGTGTCCAACGCCTTCCAGAACCCTCCCGCAAACGAGCTTTCAAAGCTGCTCATCGCGCCGGTCATCTCGGTTTTCCAGTTAACCCCGGCGGCGGCTGTCTCGCGTAGCGCGCTCGTCCACGCGACGCTGAACGCCGAGGCGTCTTGCGCCGCATCCGCCCCGATATTCGGGATTTGAGGCGCGGCGGGCATGTTCAGCGTAGGCGCGGAAATGCCGCCGGAAAACACGCTTTTCACCGCCGCCAGTTTGCCACCGACAAAATCCTGCGCTTTGCCGTAACCGTTCGCCACGCTTTCGGCGATATCCTTGCCGGTGTTCAACGCAGTTTCGCCGATTATGCTGCCCCATTTCTTTACATCGTTCGCCACACCTTTAAGTGATTGGCTGATTTGCGAGTTGCCCAACGCTCCGGCGGTATCGTCCACGAATTGCCTGATAGCCGCGACCGCGCCGTCCATGCGCAGATACTCGGCCACCGTCATAAAATCCCGCACCCAGTTCTTGAAATAGTCCTTCAGGGCTTGGAATTTATCGCTGAAAAACCGGACGAAGAAGTCCGCGATGACCAGAACATCGTCCATGTAACCCCGGCATACTTCGCGGAATGTCAGCATCAGGCTGTCCCATGTTTTGACGATGGACGACCATTTGTCTATGACAATCAGTCCGACAGCAATCAATGCGACCGCGATAATGCCAACCGGCCCAGACAATGCCCCGATTGCCGTGACAATCAACTTGAACGCCGCGACAATCCAGCCCAACACCGGCGCAAACCCACTCACCGCCGACACGAACAGTCCCAATCCCCAGATGGCGGGGCCTAAAGCCGCGATAATCATGGACACCGTTATCAGCCAGTTGCGCGTACCAGCGTCCAGTCCGCCAATAAACGCCGCCGCTTTTTGCGCCGCCGAGGTCAGCATTTGCGTCAGCTTTACGACCGTCGGCAAAGCGATGTCGCCGAGTTGGATTAACGCGACCTGCAATGTCGCCAACGCTTTGGCGAACTGTTGGCTCGCGTCTTTGTCGGCGATGTTGAACGCGGTTTTCAGGTCTTGCCCCGTCGCTTTCGCCACATCGGCGATGACCGCCCGCGCGACCTCGCCGTTCTTGCCGATGAGGTTCAGAAGTCCGACAAAACCCTCCGCTTCGGGGAACACGTTTGCCAGCGCGATTTCGTTGTCGCCGAAGCACGCTTTCAGCGTCTGCAAGACCGCCAGCAAACCGCGTTCCCGCAGTTCCGAGCGCAACCCCTCCGCCGAAAGTCCGACAAGCGCAAGCCCGTCGCGCATTTGCTGCGTCGGTTTCAGCAAAGTCAGGAACACACCGCGAAGCGCGGCCACCGTCTGCCTCGCGCCCATGCCGAGCCGCGACATCGCCGCCACCGCGCCGGATACCTCGCCGAACGACACGCCCAGTTGCGCCGACACTGGCAGCAGCTTCCCGATAACCGGCGCAAGCTCGTCCAGTTGCATTTTTCCGTTGCGGACTGTGGCGACCAGCATGCCCGCCGCCGTTGCTGCGCTCAAATTCGCGGGACCGTAGGCGTTCAGGGCGGAAGTTACCGCGTCGGCGACGGTTTTGGTGTCGCCCATCCCCGCCGCCGACGCCATCGCCGACGCTTTCACCGCCTCCAGCGCATCCGCGCCGCGTAACCCGGACTGCGCGACAAAATACAGCGCGTCGGCCAGTTCCTTCGGGCCTCTGCCGGTTTGTGTCGCAAGCGTCATAAGGTCGCCGCGCCATGAATCCACCTGTTCGCGGCTCACGCCGATAATCGCGACGATTTTGTCCAGACTGTCGTCGAACTGTGTGGCGAATTTTACAGCGGATAGCGCGGCCCCGGCGAACGGCAGCGACAACCCGTAAGTGATTTCCTTGCCGAGCGCGGTAAACCTGCGCCCCGTGCGGGCGAGCGTCTTTTCAGCTTTGGCGAGGCCTTCCTCAAAGCTGGCTGTCCGCGCCGTCAGGTTCACTATCAGGTTGCCGATTGTCGCCATATTTTCCGCCTAATGCCGCGTTTATTATCCGCACTTTCGCCAACATCTGCCGCCAGTCTTGCGTTTCACCGCCGAACTTCGGCATGAAGTCCTGCGGTTTGTACGGCTTTATTCCCTTGCCGCGAAACACATTCGCGCCCGTCGCCGCTATTATGCCCGCCCGCAAATCCGCCCGTTCCTCGCCGAACGGCTCGATGCCGTAATACGCCTGCCATTCGGTCAGTTCGCGCGAGCTGATGCGGCCCAACAGCTCGCCCACCGTCATGCCCAGAGCGAGCGCTAACCGGAAATAGAACTTTCGCTCCGGGCGGCGGTGAAATTTCCGGCAAGCTCCTTGACGTCGCTTTCGCTCAAGCCGGACAACTGTTGAACCGCATTGAACAGCCGGTTCAACGCCTTTGCGGACTTCTCGCCGAGCCAGTTCGCGTCCGCTTCCGTGAACAGCGGCTTGCCGTCCTCGCCGATAACCGACTGCGCCACCAGCTTTGCGCGCAGGTTCTGCATGTTCACCGTCGCGCTCTTGCCTTGTCCTTGCACGACGCCAGCCTCAAACCTGTCGCGCTCCGCGCCGGTGAGGCTTTTCAGCCGGACTGTCCCGCCCCATTCGGGGACTTCCACGTCCAGCGTCTCGATGTCCGAGACGGTCTTGATTTGGTCTTTGTTGAGCAACATATATCCTCCGTTACGCCAGCGTCGGCTGGCCTGTTATTTTCAGCGTCACGCTTGCCGCCAGCTTGCCGTCTACCGGCGCGTCCGGCTCGAAGTTCGTGACGAAAGCCGAAAAACTCCACGTCGTGTTCGCCGTGTCAGGAAACACCAGCTTGAAGTTTTTTGCCGCGCGGCTTGTCAGCGCGGTCAGCAGTCCCGTCTGGCTCGCGTTGGCGGGCAGGAAGTTCAGCTCCAGTTTTATCTCGCCCGCGTCCAGCAGCCCGGCGGCATACTCTTTGTAGCCGCCCGGTGAATCATCCGCCGTCACATCTATCGTGTCCAGCGAGACGCCCGGCCCGCCCACTTTTGACACGGCGGCTATGTCGCTAAACACCTCCGGCGACGCGCCATCGCCCATTTTCAGTTTCGTGCCGAAACCGCTTATCGCTTCGCTCATATCAATCCTCCTTGTGCCATATCAGGACGTCAGCCGTGACGCGAAATACGCCGTCGTCCGCGCTGAACCCGTCCGTTTCGTTTTCGTTGAACGCGGCCTGAATATCGCCGCCTTTCTTGCCGTGTAACGCCGACACCGCCGCCAACGCCAGCCGCTTTGCCTCAAGGTAATCCACCGAGTAACAGTCCAGTTGGAACCGCGACGATGCCAGCTTTGACGGCCCGCCATGCGAGGCATATCTGATGCACGACACTTTCATGTAAACCATCGCAGGCAGCATAACCTCGTCGGGCAGCCGGACTGGATAGACCCTGTCGCCGACAATCGCCGACACGGCGGCGTCATGCGACAACAATTCAAACAACGCCTGTTCAGCGGTCACTTTGGCCTCCGTATTTCGCCACCAATCGGCGGTATTCCGCGTCGCAGGCCTGAATCGCCTCCTCTTTTTTCGCGTCAAACGCCGGGCGCATGAACGGTTTCGCCTCGACGCGGCCCACAACCTTGTAGAACCATCGGTTGCCGGATTTATGCGACCGCACAGCCAGCGCGTGGCCGAACTCGACGAGACGTCCGTACCACACCGTCCAGTGCAGGCCAATTCGGGCGCGGACTTCGCCTTTCAGCGGGTCAGTGCTGATGGTTACGCCGATGTTGTCCTTGATATGTTCGGCGGTCTCCGGCTTGCCTTTGGTGAACAGGTTGTTGACGCCGGGGTCATACGGCGCGTTCGCCGCCGCCTGCGCGCGGATGACTTCCGCGCCTTTCTTGACGGCGCGCACGGTGGCGCGCCGCAGCTCCGGCCCGCGTATGTTTTTCAACGCCAGCTCAAGCTCCGGTATGCCGTCCAGTTGGATTACGGTTATGTCGCCCATAATTACGCCACCCGCTTACACATAAGCTGCAATTCCTGTTTCCCGTCGGCGGGGTTGATTATTTCCACGATGTCATAACCATTTCCGCCGGATACCACGCGCCAACTCGGCTTCACATCCGCGCGATACCGAATGACGACGCGCACCGTGATTTCGCTGTTCACACGGGCGGATTCAAAATACTCCCGCCCGCGCAAAGGTAGCACCGCCGCCCATACCGTCGCCACATCCGCCCACACCGGTTTCGCTTGCCCGACGGCATCGCGGGTTATGGTCTGCCGCTGCAAGGTTACCCGCCTGTTCAGCTTGCCGGGGTTCATAATGCGCGCCCCCATAACCGATACGGCGCGAGCAGGTACTGCACGCCCATCGGCAACTCCTCGAAGCGCACATTGGCTGCGTCGCTGACGGCGATGCGGTTCTCGTACCAGTGCGCCGCCAGCAGCCTGATTGCCTGGCGCAGCGGCTCCGGCACATTCGCGCCAGCCGCGCCGTAACCGCAGCCGAAGTCGACCTCTATCCCGTTCGCCCGCCGGAACCCCGCCGACGGGGTTTGCCAGTTGTCTTTTGGCAACACCCGCGCCGGTTCGCACAGCACATCGGCGTAATAAACCGCCGCGTTCAACACCGTCCCGACGCCGTTTGCGTCCCAGAACCGGACGAACTCAACCGCCGTAACCGGCGCGAACGGCGCGATTATCACGCCGTCCGCGGGCAGGCCGTCCCAATAGACGCGCCAGCGCTGCGTGATGAGCTTGCGGTTCGTGAGCATTTCAACGCATTCGCGGGCGGCCTTGATAAACCCAGCAATCAGCGCGTCGTCATCGGCATAATCAACCCGCGAATGCGATTTCTGCTCGGCAAGCGTCACCGGCTCAGCCGCCGGCGCGGCTATCAGCGACAGCCCCATATCACTTCGTTCCCGGCGCGTCCGCCTTCCTGTCGCGCTTGAACGGCTCGAGGTATTCCTTGTGCCGCTCCGCGTCGGCGTCGGAAAGCTGTATCACAGCCCCCTCCGCATAGCCGCCGAACGGCTTCTTCACCCGGTAGAGTTTCGTTTCCATGTTTTTTCGCTCCTATTTGAACAGCAGGTACGAGAACGCCGAACCCTGCGCAACGTCCACCGACAACGCCTGCGTAAACCGCAGCCATGTCTGGTCCTGCATGAACGCGTTCGAGTTATCGCCCGCGTCGTAGGCGTCCTGCGACAGCTTCACAGCCAGCCCCTCGCGCGGCGATATCAGCAGCGCGCGGTTGAACCGCCCGTATACCGCCGCCGTGCAATCCGCCCCGGCGCCGAGGTTGTTCGGTATCGTCGGGCACAGGACATACGGCACGTTCCATACCGTCGCCGGCACATCGCCCGCCGGAGGCTGCCAGATGTACTGGTTCTGGTTGTCCTTGAGCTTCATCAGCTTCTTGAGGCCCGTCCGGCTCAGGGTGATTGTCGCGCCCTGCGAGTTCGCCGCGTTGAGCGAGAATATCAGCTCCGCGATATCGTCAAAGCTGACCGACGCGCCGCCCATGCTGACAACATTCACGCCCGACGCCTTGATAACGCCCGTGAACGGGTCGCCCGCCGCTGTGTCGCCCAGCAGCGCGACGCGCTCTATCTCCAGCGCCATCGCCTCGCTGATAAGCTCGGACAGGAACGCCGTCAGGTTGATGGCGCTGTCGCGCAGCAGCTCGTCGGTGCATTTGATGACCGCCGCCATCACCTTCGCCACCTGCTCCAGTTGCCCGAACGCCGGGTTCGTGACCGGCTTCGTCCCGCCCTCCGTCGCCCAGCCCACCGAGACACTGGTCAGCTGGCGCGGCAGCTGCCGTTTCCACGTCGACATCGGCAGGATGTTGGCCAGTTGCATTACCGGCGAGGCGTCTTTCAGCAGCCGAATCACCTCGGCGCTGAACTCGGTCGGGACCAGATACCCGCCCGCCGACGAGGAGCCTTCGCTCATCACCGTCTTCGCGTCGGCCAGCATCGGGTGCCGCTCCTTGGCCGCCAGCAGGAAGCCGCGCATCCCGCCGAATTTCCGGCCGTAGTCGCTGGTCCACGGTTTCTCCGGGGTGTTCGCCGGCGAATTCCTGAACGCCGCAACCAGCCCCGACACATCCTCCGGCCCCTGCGGCGGAACCTGCCTGCCGCCGGGCTGGGGGTGGAGCTTTTTGACTATGTCCTCCACCAGCTTCTCGGCCTTGTCCCTGGTGATGCAGTCGTCCAGCCTGCACTCCAGGGTTTTGCGCAGCTCCGCTATGGAGCCGCTTACCGCTTCGTTTGCATCCATGTGCAAACCTCCTTTGGTCTTTTCGATTTCTATCGACTTCAAAGCCTTGCTTACCGCCTCCGCCAGTGCGTCAGGGTCGGCGGGCACCGCCACAAGCGATATCTCGTATATCTCGGCCAGCGTCAGTTGATGGGGCGCGTCGGGATTTTCGTAATGGAACCGGCCCGCTATGCTGATGCCTTTCGCGTGGCCTTCCGTGTATATCCGGCGCGCGTGTTCCACAACGGGATAATCCGAGCTTGAAAACTTGGCCTTGAAGTACAGGCCCTTCGCATCCTCGCGGATTTCGGCCATCGAACCCGCGATATGGTCAACCGCGTTCACATGGTCCACCAGCAGCACGGGGTTTTTCAGATATTCCTTGAGGTCGTAGACGTAATCCCGTTTCGCCTTGTAAACCGTCGGGATATCGCCATAC
This sequence comes from Elusimicrobiales bacterium, assembly GCA_041651175.1. Lineage (NCBI taxonomy): Bacteria > Pseudomonadati > Elusimicrobiota > Elusimicrobia > Elusimicrobiales > Elusimicrobiales bacterium. Next base: position 73,391 of record JBAZJT010000011.1, read on the forward strand.
CTGTCGGCTTGGTTTTTCGTGTTCGCGTATCCCTCAAGGAAAACAGAGCCGTTCTCCTGTATGATTTTGCCGCCTTCAATCGGCAGTATTTTGAATTGCCTGTCCATTGTCGCCTCCAGCCGCCGAAACCATGTTCAGCGGCGTCAGATATATCACACCCTGCCCGCCCGGCAGGCGGTTCATGTTCTCGCGCTCGCGGATATCATCAGCCGATAGCCAGCCCCATTGCCGGCCAATCGCATACGCCGCATAACGCGTCTTGATATCGCCGCGCAAAAGCCCCTCAATCAGAAATTCGGGGAAATAATCGCCGGAAAACAGCTTGAACGACAGCTCCTGCTCGATATTCACCAGCCACGGGCGAATAGTATCCGTCACAAATTCAATCGCCTGATGCTCGATGTTGTTGTTCGTGGACCTATCCAAATCCGAAATCTTGTGCAAAGGCATCCTGAAATAGCGCGCTATTTCAGACACGCCGAATTTGCGGGTCTCAAGCAACTGCGCGTCCTCCGGCGGTACGCCCACCGCGTTGAACTTCATGCCCTCCTCAAGCACGGCGACGCGGAACTTGTTGTCCAGCCCTTCATGCGTCTTTTCAAATGATTTCCGAAGCCGCGCGGATGCTTCGTCGGACAACTGGCCCGGATGCTCAAGTATCCCGCCGGGCCGCGCGTCGTTTGCGAAGAATTTCGCCGCGTATTTCTGCGCCGCCAGCCCCAGACCGATAGCTTCCTTCGCCGCGCGCATCGGCGGCAGCCCCAAAAGCCCGTCATAAGACAACCCTTTGATGTGCAGTATGTTGGCAAAAGGCACGTCCACAACGCCCGAATCCAGCGCGACGGCATAAACCAGTTGCTTGTTCACGCGCTTTAACGATACCCGCCACGGGGTTATCGGCCACAGGGCGACCGGATTACCGTCGGCGTCGCGTTCTATTTCGCTGTAATGGTTGCCCCACAGGCACAGGTGAAGCATTATCGCCTGCCGCCAGCTCATGGAGGTCATCTCCCGGTTGGGCGCGTCGTGCAGTATGCGGTAAAGCGGATGGCCCGCCGCGCGGGATTTGCCGTCGCTGGTGCGCTGGTAAACATGCAAAGGCAAACTGCCGATTGTCTGCGACAAAACCTGCGCGCAGGCGTAAACCGCCGATAAATTCAATGCCAGCGTTTCGTTGACCTCCACGCCGCTTTGAGTGTTCGTCAGAGGCAACAACACGTCGGCAAAGAATTGCTGGATGCTCTGCATTTTCCGACCGCCGATGTTCAAAACCTTTTTGAGCCAGTTCATAAAATCACCATCCCGCGATTCTCGTAGACGCTTCTGCCGCAATGGCGCATGGCCCGGTCCAATGCCATCACGGCGGCTACGATACCGTCTATGCGGCTTGTGCTTTTCGCCTTGTCGGGTTTGATGTTGCCCGCCGGGTCCGTACGCACCACGGCGTTATCGGCCATCCAGCGCAACACCGGATTGCCGCCGTGATGCAGCTTTCCCGCCAGCACCAGCCGCAAAAGTTCGCCGCTCGGCCCCGCCATGCTGGCAAACCCCTGCCCGAACGGCACAACCGTCAGGCCAAGCTCCTGCAGTTCCTGCACAATCTTTGCCGCGCCCCAGCGGTCAAACGCTATTTCCTTGAGGGCGTATTGCTTGCGAAGCTCCGCTATCTTGGCGACGATGAACCCGTAGTCGATATAATTCCCGCCGGTAGTGAATATCAGTTTCTGCCGCACCCACAGCTCATACGGCACGCGGTCGCGGTTGGAACGCCCGCGCAAATCGTCTTCCGGAATCCAGAAAAACGCCAGCAGCTTGATTGCGTCCTCCACCGGAAACGCCAGCACGAGGGCGGTGATATCCGTGGTGCTGGACAGGTCCAGCCCGGCGTAGCAGGCCTTGCCACGCAGCATCTCGGGAATTACCGTTCCCCTGGACGCGTCCCACGCCGCCATCGGCAGCCAGCGGCTTTCCTGCTGCGTCCACTGGTTCAGATAGAGCCGGCGGAAGGTGTTCTCGCAGGCCGGGATATTCTGCGCCTTGGCGCATTCGCGCCTGAGGTAATCCTCGCTGATGCTCACGCCGAGATTCGGATTGGCCTTGCGCCATGTTTTCGGGTCGCGCCAGTCATCAGCCTCATCCGCCGCGTAGATTACCGGCAGAAACGAATCGTCCGGGACCATGCCTTCCTTCACGCGGCGGGCGTATTCATGCAGCTCCCGGCAGATGCTGTTGCGGTCAAAACCTGCCGTGGTGATCGCCATAGTCAGCGGCTGCGTCCGCGAGCCGGTGCTTGTAGCCAGCACGTCCCACAGGTCCCGGTTCGGCTGCGCGTGAAGCTCGTCAAAGATAATGCCGTGCGCGTTCAGGCCGTGCTTGGTCGGCGCGTCGGAGCTTAAAACCTGATAGGTGGACGCCGTGCGCGGAACGAATATCGAGTTGCGGTATAGCTGCCCGCGCGACATGAGCGCTTTCGACGCCATCGCCATGCCCTTGGCCACGTTGAACACGATGGCGGCCTGCTTGGTGTCCGCCGCCGCGCTGTAGACCTCGGCGGATGGCTCGCTGTCGGCGTAAAGCAGGTACAGCGCAACGCCGGAGCAAAGGCTGGATTTGCCGTTCTTGCGCGGGATTTCGATATAGCAGGTGCGGTAGCGGCGCGTGCCGTCTTCCCGCCTGCAGCCGAACAGCGGACGGATGATGTCGTCTTTCTGCCAACGTTCCAGCATGAATGGCTCGCCCGCCCACTTGCCTTTTATATGGACGAGGTAACGCTCGAAAAACCGGGTGGCCCGGTCCGCCGCTTTATGGTCGAAGTAGAAATCGTGTTCGCTCATGACGGTTTGTCGAAAAACCTCTCGTCCTCGTCGCCGCCGTCCTTGTCCGGCCTCGGGATTATCCGGCTGCGCATCGTGGCCGGTATGCCCATCTCGGCGGCAAGCTTAGTCATCATCAGCATCCAGCCCCGCGCGATTGAGACGAACGGACTCTGCTGTACCGCGCCATTCGGCGTACGGTAGACGGGTTTGGTCTTTTTAAGCGCATCGTTTGCACGTTTCCAATTGGAATACGCCGAGCAATAAAGCATGAACAGGTCGCGGTCTATCGAGCTGACTACGCCCAACGCGGACAGCTCCGGGAAAAGCTCGCGCCACTTCGCCTTGGCCTCGTCGTCCAGAAACTCAGGAGGCGCGCTGCTGGCGGGACCGGGCCTGGGTTCGGCAGGGTTGGTCCTGCACCGCTTCAAAGTGCCCGTTTTCCGCTTGATTTCCGTCGGTATCGGCTTCCTTCCGCGCATATTTTCCCTGCCTACCCCCCCCTTGCGAATTATGGACGCGTTTACGCATAGCCGCGCACCGGTCTATAGTCAAAAGCCGGGGGGAATTACCCTGCCTACCGGTCAGCCGTTGCGCTTTTTGCGACACCTGCCGAACCCGCCATCCTCCCGCGCCGTCTTGAGGCTGTGATGTTCATGGCACAGCCCCTGCAAGTTATCCATCGCGTCCGCCCCGCCCTGCGACTTGGGTACGATGTGGTCAACATCGGTGGACAACTCGGCGCAACCCGGATAACGACACACCGGGTCCCGCGCCAACACCAGCACCCGCAATCGCTGCCACCGCGAACCATACCCCCGTTGAGTAGAAGTTCCTCGCCTTTCCTGCTCGGCCTTGTTTGCCTTCGCTTTGTGCGCCGCGCAGTAACGCCCGCCAGCCTCCGCCAAAGCAGGGCAGCCGGGATACGCGCACGGAGGCAAAGGCTTATGAGGCATGCTGCACCTCCGCCTTCCTGCCCGTCGCCTGCTCCCAGCGTTTGACTATGACATCGGCGTAAAGCGGGTCTATCTCGCAGAGGCAGGCTTTGCGGCCTGTATGCTCGCACGCAATGAGCGTGCTGCCTGACCCGCCGAACAGGTCCAGCACCACATCGCCCTTGCGGCTGCTGTTGCGTATCGCACGGGCGCACAGCTCCACGGGCTTCATCGTCGGGTGTTCTTCGCTGCGCGTGGGACGGGGGATCTCCCAGACGGTGGTTTCCGCGCGTCCGCCATACCACTTGTGGCTTGCGCCAGCCGCCCAGCCGTAAAGTATCGGCTCGTGCTGCCACTGGTAGTCCTGTCTGCCGAGAACGAAGCTCTGCTTGGCCCAGATAACGGTTTGTTTGACCTCGAAACCGCTGTCCAGCAAAGTCTGCCGGAACAGCATGGTCTTGCCGTCAGCATGACAGACATAATAAGGCGTCCCGCCGTCGCAGACCTTACGCATGGCGTTGAACGCCTTGCCGAGGAACGCGCTGAAATCCGCGTCGGACATCGCGTCGTTCTGTATGGTCAGGCGCTTCTTGGTTTTGCCGACATAGGCGATGCCATACGGCGGGTCGGTGAATATCATGTCGGCCTTGGCACCGTCCATCAGGCGGTTGACGGCAGCCTCGCCGGTCGAATCGCCGCAAAGCAGGCGATGGTCGCCAAGCAGCCACAGGTCGCCGGGCTTGGTAATGGCGGTCCCTGGCTTATCCGGCACTTCATCCAGCCTGTCCTCATCCAGAAGCGCTTCGTCCTGAGCCAGTTCGCCCAACTCGTCGTCCGAGAAGCCGACCTCGCGCAGGAAATCCGCGTCAAAATCGTTGGCGAGTATGTCCATGTCCCAGTCGCCTGACGAGATGTTATCCCGCAGCATCCGCTTGGCTTCCAGTTCCGGATTGTCCATGACGATAACCGGCACTTCCTTCATGCCAATCTCGACAGCCGCACGGTAGCGCTGGTTGCCCGCGAATATCACCATCTCCTTGTTGACGAGTATGGGCCGCGCTTCAAAATAATCGCGGTCTTCGCGAAGGCTGGCGCACAAACGCTTGAACGCTTCGTCCTTTATGACGCGCGGGTTCTGCGGATTGGGTTTGATTTTACCGACGGGGATATATTCAGGCTTAAGCATTGGAACCTCCGGTTAAAGCTTGAGCGGAGTGCCGGAACCGCCCCGGCCCCTTGAGTGTGGGACACTCATGGCTCTCTCTTGAGCCCTCCTCCGCAAATATCTTCCACGACAGGTCTTTGTGTTTCGGATAGTTCAGGTTCCAGGTGAAAGGCGACTCGCGTAGCAGTGCCTTGCGCTCTTTGTGCGAGCAGAGGAATTTGCAGTAGCGGAACTGGAAGCCGGTTATCTTGTGCAACCCGAGTTTGCGGACAAATCCGGCTTCGCGCGTGCCGTAGCGGGTTATCAGAAAGCGCGGGTGAACCACTTCGCCGTCGGCGGTGGCATAGAACTGGCTGACGATGCTGCCGCCGTAGAGCCAGCTCGCCGCCTGATAGACATAGCCCGGCTTGCCGCGTAATCCGTCGGCCCAACTGAACAGCAGCTTCACCAAAGGGAAATCTTCCAGTATCCGTTGGCAGCAAAGTTTCAGGAACGCGCTTTCGGTGTTGCGCGGCATGCAATCCAGCACGCAGAACCGGTTTAGTTCAAGGTAATCCGCGACGCCCAGCGACGGAAATATCCGGCGGATAGTGTGTGTCGGACGCACGCCATAGCCCCAAAGCGCTACGCCGACCAGCTCGCCGTCATGGAACAGGCCATAGCAGACCTTTGTTATCGGCGGACATATGACGGCGTAGTGATACTCGGCAACAAACCGCCGTCCCGCCGCATTTGAGATAGCCTGAATGGAAAGCCCGGTCATGCAACCTCCGGGCAGGAAAGGGTGGCGGCGTCCGTCCGGGCCGAGCATTTATGTATGTGTGTGCCCGCGCTGCCGCCAGAAAACGAAGCCCCGCGCCCATTTTTCAGGACGCAGGGCTGTGCGTATATTGTCGAGGTATACGCAAATTTCCTGCAAAAACAAATCGAGGTATTCGCCATAGTTCTCCCGGCGTATACCTCGACACCAATATTCTACCGCACGGGATTCAGGTTGTCACGTGTTGGTTTTTGGCTATGCTTTTGCAAGCGGCTTTCCCGTCGTAAAACGCACGCCTTCAAATTGTTTCTGCGAAGCAGCTCATACACCACGCCCGCTGATTGCAGCTTCATCTTGAACGCGACTTCCTTTGCCGCAAAGCCGCACCGCAACAGCCGCACTATTTTCGCATCGCGTTTCGGATTCTTGCTCATAACCTCTGCCCTGGAAAATCGCCGAACAGCATCGGCGCTTCATGCTGATGCTTCGCCGCCAAATCTATCGCGGTCTTGTGCAACGCTTCCCAATGCTCCAGCTCTTTTGTGAACTGCCGCATCGTGGCGTTGTTGGCCCGGCACGCTATCCAGACCGCGTTTAACCGGTTCTCGCAATCGCATATCGCTCGGAACAACCTCGCGTCTTTTTGCTCCGTGATTTTATACGCACCGGAAATCCAAGTCGCTGAAACCCGATTGATAGCGGCCATCACCAGCTTCCTGCGTTCTATCTCCATACTCCCCCAGTTTTGGCGATTTGGCGAGCCGTTTTTGAGTTTTGGCGAACGCATTTGTATTGGTAAATTTCGGGTTTTCGCCAAAATCGCCAAGATTTTCCGAAACTTTTTCGGTATAAACCGGAGGTTTTATATACAGAAACTTTTGGGAATTTCTTGGCGATTTGGCGAACAATATATATTACTCGCGTGCGTACGAGCTGACGTTCGCCAAAACTGCGTTTTTTCGTTTTGGCGATTTTGGCGACTTTGGCGAAAACCGGGCAGGGCTGTATACATTGCGCCTGCGCGCAAAGTATTTTAATTGTCATACCAGCTCCCGTACTGTTTCGGCTGCATATCCGGTTTAAGCTGAATCCCTGACCACACATACTTGTCAACATGAGCGCCCGCGGTGGCGCGCATTTTGACCAGCCCGTGCCGCTCAAGGTAATCGGACATCTGGTTGCGGCTGATGCCCTTGTAGCCGTTTTCTTTGGCCCATGATTGCGCAGCGGAGGATAGCTTGCCAGCTAATTCTTCGGCGTTTGGCGACAGCTCGCAGCACTCCGCGATAAACGCGCCCATAAGGTCGGATTTCTCGCGGTATTCGTCCAGCGCGCGTGCCATCACGGCGGGCATGCCCAACCCGTCTTTTTGCCACAGCCGGAAACCGTCAACCATCCACGCAAAGATGCCTTCCGCCTCCGCCATGAGCTTTTCGTCCAGATTCTTGTCCACCGTGTCCGGGCCGAAATACGCTTTGAACGGTATCAGCCGGATGCGCGACCAGATGCCTTGGTCCGTGCCGCTGATGTTCGGTTTGTAATTCGTTGACAGCCAGATTTTGAACTCAGGAACATATTCAAACGGCTTGTGGTACAGAAACCGTGCGCTTATCGGTTCGCCGCCGGTCATCGCTTTTATCTGCGCTTCGGCGAATTTCTGGCCCTTCTCGCCCTCGGAGGCCATCACGAAGCGTATGCCTTTGAGCTTCGCCAGCTCCTGCGACGCATTGTTGCTGTTCCCGTCGTAACGCTCCATCAGCGTGCTTGCTGGCGTAACCGCCGCATACGGACCAAGTATCCGCCAGATTGTTTTCAGGAACGTGCTTTTGCCGTTGCGCCCCGTGCCGTAACAGATGAACAGGCAATGCTCCGAAATATCGCCGCTTAACGAATATCCCGCCGCGCGCTGCATGAACGCTATCAACTCGTTGTCGCCCTGAAATATCTCGTCAAGGAACTTGAGCCAGCGCGGGCATTTGGCCTCGGGGTTGTAATCGTAAGCAATTTTCCGCGTAATCATATCCTCCCTCCTGTGTCCGCAAAGTTTCAACGCTGATAAATTAAACGCGCCGTTGTCGCAATTGAGCAGTTTTTCGTCCGCGTCAAAATCGCCCGCCGCAGCCGGGATGCCTTCCTCGCTTTCAGCCAGTTTTATCATCGCGTCCAGCCGCGATTTTGACTCGCTGGTTTTTGCGTGAGCGAACAGCTTATCGTTGTTCTCGCCCTCAGCCAGCGCGAACATGCGCTTCACCGATTGCTTGGCCAGCCGCATCACTTGACCGGATTCCTCACGCGCCCATTTCTTGCCGTCCCAGACATGCCAGCCCGCGAACTGCGCCGAATAACGTAAATCACGACCGGACAACTCGCGCAGTAACGCGGCGTTCCATACATCGGTATACGGCCCGGCCAGCTTATCCACGGGATAGCGGCACGCCGATTTGGCTATGGTTTCCGCCTCATGCTCCGACAGCGGCGGTATACATTTCTCGCGGTTGGTCTTGAGAACCAGCGACAGGATATCCTCCGCGCTCAACCCGGTTTTGTGCAGCCGGTAGGCGATGGAAAACAGCTTGTCGTTGCGGTTGGACGTGATTTTGCTTCCGTCGGATAAATCAACTTTCGCAATCGCGCTATGCGCCTTGACCAGTTTTATAAGCCAGTCCGGCGCGTCGGCGAACGGCACGGAATCCGGCGGACGCACCCAGTCATAACTTTTGCCTTCAGCGACGGACGGCGGCGCGATGATATATCCGCCGTCGCCGCGTATATCCAGCCCGGGGCGCACGCCGATTCTGCAGCCTATCCCATCTGCCGGATAGTTGAAGTAAAGATGCCTCCCGCCGGAGCATGACCGGGCCTCCACCGTAACCGGCAGAACGCCGCGCTCGCGCTCCAAATCGGCAAGCGAGATGTCGCCTCCGGCGTTTTCCTTCACGTCAACATCCAGCACGAAAAATCCGGTCACCTTGCCGGTGGATATGCCGATAAGCGCGTCGGGATGCGGCGCGAACAGGCGTTTCACCGTTTCCGCATCGTTGGACGCGTCTTTGAAGCCGTGCGGCGTTAACGGCGATTTGGCTTTGTTCTTGCCTTCGAGCCTGGGCCTGCACGGCAGCACCGGCCAGCCGCGCGCGGCGTATGCCAATGCGTGCGCTATCATGCGTTCTCGTCGAGAAGCAGCAACAGCGCGGCGGTCAGCGCGCAGATAACCAGATACAAAAGCAGACCGCGCGGATTGCGCCACTGCTTGGGATTGCCAATGCGAAGACAGATTGCTTGCTGTAAGTTCATAAACCCTCCGTTAGTTGGTTACGCCGATTCCCTGACCGGCGCGGGATATGCGGACGGTTACGCCCGGCGGCTCGCCGTATATCTTGCTCACTCGCCCGTCGCAGACGCGGCTGTCGTCAACCCACAACCGCGCGTATGTTATCGCGTCCAGTAAGGCCTTTTTGAGATTATCTTCGTCGGGGCGGCGGCACATGAACACCACATCGGGCTTGACGGATTTCGGTCGCGGGAACCGGAACGTGGCGTCCAGCCGTATCGGCCCGTCCAGCGGCAAGACGGGCCGGTGCTTTATCGCCTCCGCGTGAATCAACCCGAACCAGTCGCTCTTGGGGATCCAGCTCACGAACTTGCCACTGGGCTGACGAAACCTGACAGGCCGCTTCCACGGTTTGGGTATGCCGATGACGGTGAACTCAATCACTCCATCCATAAACCTCCGTGCATCGCGTCAAACAGCTTTATTGCCGCCAACCAGCCGTCCAGCGCGACGGGGATATTCACCTTCTTGGTCTCGAAGTCCGGCCCGGTCTTGCCGAAACGGATTACCCATGCGCTGTCCGGCAACGAGACGCCGTAGGTTTCCGCGAACGCTTGCGCATAGGCGGACACCTGCAGGGGATACTCGTCGCGCATGGCATTGCTGGTTTTCCAGTCCAAGATGATAAACCCGCCGGATTTCGCGCGGGCTATCGCGTCCAGCCGCCCGCCATAGCCGTATTTTGTGCTGGCTACGACGGTATCGCCCGCGATTATCTCCAGACCTTCGTGCGATAGCCACGCCATGAAGTTGTCAAAGCCGGGTTGGGTGTCCAGTTCCAGTTTTGGCGTCTTTCCGGCGATGTAATCGTCTATGGCTTGGTGTACGCGCCCGCCGATATCTGCGGCCTCGTCCTTGATTTTGTCCGGTTGCCGGTCGGCGCGGGCGAGTATCGGGCCAAGAATATCGGCTGTGATGGCCCGACCCTGCGTAAGCTCGGCGATAAGCTCGGACTCTGCCAGTTTCAGCGCGGCACGGCGTGCCCACACCACCAGCGCGTTGGTTTTGCCACCGCCCACGATGTTGAGTATCTTCGTGACGGAGGGATACTCTATCCCGTTGACGGTGTAAAGATGCTGGCGGCGGTAATCGCGGTAGCCGACCGCATAAACAGGCTTCGGCAGTATCGCGGTATCCATCAGAATGGCACCTCGCCGTCGTCCGCCGGTTTGTTGTCCGGGATATAGTCGAACTGGCGGACCTTGTTGCTGCGCTTGCCGTTGTATTCCTCGATGATGATGTCCGCCATCGCTTCTTTGCCGACGATATCGTCCGAGTCAAAGTTGACGCAGCTTTTGTCTATCGAAAAGCCGAAACATTTCAGCGAATGCACCGCTATGCCATGCCCCGGCTGGCCTTTCGGGATGAATGTCAGCGTGTGGTAAACCCACCTGTCCGGCTTGTCCAGAACGCCAAGCTTCATGTTTATTTTCGGGTCGCCCGCCTTGGAGTAACCGTCCTCAACTTGCAACACCTTCACGCGGTATCTGCCCGCCGGTAACGGGGTGTAAACGCCTGCGTTCTCGTCCACTTCGTAATCTATCCTCATGGCTATCCTCCCTATTTGGATTCTTCAAAGCCGAGCATGTCGTACTGCTTCTTGCCGTCCTTGATAGACTCTTTGTAAGCGACGGCGATTGCCTTCCCGACAAATCCGACAGCGCGTTCCGCAGCCGCCGCGCTGTGGGTGATGAACACCTTGCCGACGCCCGCCAGCTTGAGGCCGTATTTCTTACCGGTCCCGGTATCCCGGCTTTTTACTTCCTCCAGCACGCCCTTGGCGGTAAGCTGCTCGGCGGCTTCCGGCGCGGATTTTGCTTCCGCCGGTCTGGTTTCCGGCGAGGGCGCAGGTTTAGGTTCCGGCTTCGCGCCGGCGTTCAGCCAGCTTATGAGCGCCTTGCCTGTGTCATCGGTAATCGGGAAATCTTTGCCGTCAAACAGGCTGGTGCGGTCTTTGGAAACTGCGGCGTAGTGATTTTGGTTGAGTGTGAATACGACGGTGAACTCATATTCCACACTGTCGCGCTGTATCGGCGCGGTGCCGATTTTGCGGGGAATTGCCTGCCCTTTGATGTTGGTTTCAACAGCGTATTCAGCTTTTGAACGCATTGTGGCGATGATATGCATATCGCTCTGTAAAATCGCGTTGATCAGCCGCTCGTGGCGCGGCGTGACATTTTTCCAGCCCGCAAAACCCTTGTTGAGCGCGTCTACGACGGAAAGACATCCGCCTTCGCCAGTCCACTCATGCGACAGGCTGTCTATAACGCACACGCCGTATCCCGCCTGCTGCGCCACCTTGATGGCGTCCACATAGGCTTCGGGCGTATAAGGCGGGCGAAGCTCGGTAACGTCGAAATCAAACCTGTCGGCATACAGGCTGGCCGAGCCATGCTCGGTGTCTATAACGGCGACTTTAGACGAGAGCGATTTGGCGAGTATCAACGAGCTGAACGTCTTGCCCGCGCCCGCCGGACCTTCAACCGCCAGCCTTAGGCGGCTCTGTGTTTTCTGAGCTTTCTGGAACATGTGCCTGGCTCCTTTTCTTTATAATGTCGGCGGCAATCATCCGCGCCAGTATCCGTAATCCGGCGTCAAACTGCCGCTGCGCTTCCGGCGTCCACCCCTCGGAAGAGGGGTAATCGTCATTTGGTGATTGCGAAGAGGTCATCGAAGTTTTCGGTCTCCAGAACGCGCATCATCCGCTGCCGCAGTTTGGGGGAGGGATTGCGCTTCCCGTGAATGATATGGGAGAAGTAGCCGCTGGTTATATCCAGCCTGTAAACCAGCCATTTGACCGTTTTGTTGCGTTCGGCCAGTTTCTGGCGCACTGCTTCCGCCTTAACCCTCACTTTGCATCGCATTCTTGTGTTCCTCCTGATGGGTTAGTATTATTCTTGCACAGTCAAATATACCGAATTCGTTGCAAATATAGCTAATTTATTTTCTTGCAGAAGTTGCGCAAAAGCTATACAATCAGGACGGAATGCGCCGTTGAAAGGAGAACGCGAAAATGAAGTCAAAGGATTTCGGAAAATACCTGCAGCAACTGCGTAAGGCCCGCCGGCTCACGCTGCTGGACGTCGAGGCCGAGGCCAGGATATCCAACGGCTACCTGTCGCAGTTAGAGACCGGCGTGCGCGGGATACCGCATTTCGACACGTTGAAAAAGCTGGCGGCGGTGTATAAGGTGAGCGTGGCGGAAATGATGGCAAAAGCCGAGGCTGCGGCGCAGGGCGCGGAGCTTGGCGAGGCGGAGAGCGAACTGGACGCGGTCGCCCGCGATTTCCAGCGGCTCAGCCCCGCCGAGAAAGAGCAGCTCAAGACGTTCCTCAAGTATCTGCTGGAAAGGGACAAGTCAAAACGAGGCCGAAAATAGGGATTATGTGTTGGTTTTGCCGGAAAAGACGTTCAGGACAGATGCCGCATCCGGGCGGCATCGGAAAATCCAGCGTGAGCTTGCCAGCCGTTATGTCATGCTCGCATCGGCGTGTGATCCATGCTGGTCTGCAAGCCAGCATCACCTAAAAACGCGGCTACAGCGGCAAAAGTCCGAAACAGCATATTTAGGATTAGGTGTTCGGTCGGTTAGCGGAAATTCTTCCAAGCCGGGACCGTGCTGGCGGAAACCGGCCCGGCGCATCTGCCGTGTTTAACTGGTGCAAGCCTTGCCGACTTATTCCACGCGGATGATTTATTGTGCAACCACATAACTACCGCCCATACATGGGCGGGTGTTTTCGCTTTGGCACCGACGACAGATCCGAACTAATAACATTGACGTGTCCGAATAATGGGTGGAGGTAATGGTGAGCGCGTTGACTCTCCTCCATATTTTCGGTATCATACTATTAAGTTAGGTCATCTCTATTGCGGTGATCGATTGCAATCAGCTTGTCTTTGGGGGAATGAATACAGGAATGATGAGTTGTTGCGCTATGCGATCCCGGCTGAACTGCGTTTCCAGCAAAAGCGTCAGACGCTGGTTTTTTTCTGCGTGCAAATGCGCGGCGGCAGTGATTTTGCCGGCATTTTTCCTTTCCGATGTTAACGCTGCGTCAATAAGATGGATTGGCGGAAGCGGCTCGTGGTCGGTTGCGTCCAACTGGAGTGGCGGAGTTCTGCCGACTGCGACTGACGATGTGACCATAGATGCCGCTGTAACGGTAACAGCCAGTGGCGCTCCTATATCTTTCAATACTTTGGTGCTTGGCGGAACCAGTGCTCCCAAGCTGATGCTTTCAACAGGCACACTGAATGTTGGTGCAATCACAATCAATAACAATGCGGTTTTGGAACAGAACAGCAGTTTACAGTTGGTTTTTTCTGAAATAACCATAAATTCCGGCGGCAAACTGACTCATACTGCCAATACCAGCGCAAAACAGTATTCCCTTAATATTAAGGCTACGGGCAACTTTACCCTACAGTCCGGCGCCACGATATACATGGACGGGTTGGGGTATACTGGTAATGCTAGCGGTGGTGGGAATGGCCCGGGGGGAGGGAAAGGCGCTTATGACAGTTTAGGCGGTTCCGGCGGCGGGCATGGCGGTAGCGGCGGGAACAGTGATTCGCAGTATGGCGGCACCTATAATGACAATTTGCTGGCTCCGGCGGATTTGGGAAGCGCTGGTGGAGGAGGGAAGAGTTCCAATGCTGGCGGCAGCGGGGGCGGTTTATTAACCGCCAGCATTGGCGGGGTGGCGCATATATACGGGTTGATAAGCGCGAACGGAATAAGCGGCACCAATATCAGCGGAGGGTCGTCCGGCGGCGGCGCCGGGGGCGGCATCAATATAAGCGCTGGTTCCATAGACGGCAGCGGGGTAGTGCAGGCGAACGGCGGCGATAAAGGCGCCGGGGGTCCCTACGGCGGC
>JBAZJT010000012.1 GCA_041651175.1 Elusimicrobiales bacterium
CTGTCAGCTTGCCATGAAATGTAAAGTCCGTTACTTCGCCCGAGCTCCGCTCATCTTTCAATTTCAAGCCGATATGATACGCTTTTAGCACCGTTCGGAGGTCGTCAAGACAGCCGCGCGGAAGCGAGAGATAATCGTCTACAATTTCAGAGCAGCAGATAACACGCGGTGTAGCATGCGTTGAAAAGCGCATCTTTTGTTTTTTGTAGAACTCCGGGTTTTGAAACGCCGCCAGTCGCTTAATCCGGTTGAGCAAAACGGAAGGGCATTGCCCTGTCTTTATGTAAATCCTGTTGGCAAGAACAGCTTCAATGCTGTCTGGCGGATTATCAATTTTGACTACAGGAGAACTTTTGCCCGTAGGCAATCTGTTCCACGGCTTGTCCTGCTCGTCAATCGGACTGCGGCGGACATTTTCCGCACAGACGCCAAATAACCCCACTGGTCGGGATACGCAACGGCCTTGTCGTCTATGAAAACGCTGTTTCCGTTGGCTATGGCTTCTTTCTGAAATGGCAAAGCTATCAGATTGCCAAAGCCGCCCTTGGGCAAAGTATCCTGATTGGGAAACAGCCGGTCATAACTTTTCATGTCCATTTGATAGCGCTGCGACATCGTTTTTGTTATCAGAAAGCTACCCAACCGCCGCGCGGTAATCGCGGGTATTTTATCAGCGAAAAATATCCAAAGGTGTCCGCCGTCCCCTGACCGCGAGCGTTCTATAGCCGCCGGGATGTTGGCTTCGGCGCAGGTGCGTTTTGCAGCGAAAATATCTTCACGCCATGTTTTGCCGTCAAAATCCATCGCAAGAAAATAGCAGCTATCATCTTCAAGCAATGGATATAAACCTAAAATCTGCGTTCCGGTCAAATGCTTTTTAACGGCGATATCGTCAAACGGCATAAATGTCCTGTTGGGGCAGTCGGCGCATTTTATTTTGGGTTTGCCGCAAATATCGCGCGCCCATTCATGCGTGCAGGCAGGGCTATAACCGCTTTTGCCGCTTTGGCTGCTCAAGCGTTTGGCATAAACATCTTCACGCCCTTGGAAATAGCTTTTAAATACTTTTATCTTGTCATCCGGCGTAAGATTTTGCGGTGCGTGATTTGTTACAACGGGAGCATTTACCGCATCTGCGGACAACTGGTTTAAGAGGCGAGTTTTTTGCTCGCTTAAGCGCGCAATCTGGCCCTCTATTTCCCGTATCTGCCGCTCGATAATATCCCTCGGTGTAGGATTGTCGTCCATTATCCAAATTTTACCGAAATCTAACCGACAAAGATAGTTTTAGAGCTTGTTTAATCATGGAAACTAAAACGGTATGATTTATGACATCAGATTTATCCATGACTGCAGGCGAGTTTTATATGCACTTGGTATCAATTCGGGGAAAATGTCCGCCAAGTCCTAAAATGTTTGAGGACTTGGCTTTATTTTCGGACGGTAATCAAATTCAGAATTGCATCAATCCTTCCGTCATCTTGGACACGCAGGGCTTTGCTGTTGATTTTCACCAGATTTGCGCGGGTATTGATGCCGTAACTGCCCTTCCAATCGTTTGTAATAATATCGGCTTTGCACTTCAACCCATAGGCCAGTTCCTGTTTAAGGCGGTTCACTTTCTGATGGGAAAAGTCAGGGACTGTAGTGTCATGTTTCATTAACACCAAACCGTCCTTGCCCTCTTTGAGACCGACGGCCAGCCTCAGGAAAAGCAGGAAGTTTGCATCAGTCAGTTGCAATTCGTGCCCATCGATAATGACCACATTTGACGGCCTCTTTAATCCGGTAATACTGACTTTTAATTTGCCGGGTACGATGGGCTGTGGTTTTCCCTTCGGTGCGCTTGGTTTTGCGCTTTTAACGCCAGTAGCGGTATACGCCAACTCGCCCAGGCGGAGTTCGCCGCCTTGCTCCAGATGC
This sequence comes from Elusimicrobiales bacterium, assembly GCA_041651175.1. Classification (NCBI taxonomy): domain Bacteria; kingdom Pseudomonadati; phylum Elusimicrobiota; class Elusimicrobia; order Elusimicrobiales; species Elusimicrobiales bacterium. The sequence continues at coordinate 1,924 of JBAZJT010000012.1, forward strand.
TTGGCGGCATGGCTGATTTTATCAACATGCTCTTTCTTGACGGTTATCGGTATCGTTATATGCTTTTTAATGCTGTCTATCAGCAAAGGCTCGAACCGCTTCCCGTAATTTGCCAGCACGTTAAAATAATCGCTGTTCTCATCAAGAAATTTATTGAGCTTCCTTAAGGCTTGAGGGGCCATTATTTGCAAACACCGATAATAGGACGATAGCTCCCGGCCCTCCAACAATTTCATAAGCGTAGTTTTAGTTTTATGCAGACGGGTGGTGTCAATTTCCTCGGCGATAAAAAGGACTGCGTTGAGCATGGCAGTTAGCCCGCCGGAACCGATATCCAGCAATAATTCGGCTTGCTTGCCGACCTGCTCATTCCTAACGCAGGCCTTATACTGGAATAGCTCTTTGTATCGTTGCTCCAACTGCAGTAGCCGATTCGCCTCGTTGCGGTCAAGATGCTTTGCGATTAATTTGCCGGCTTCATCACAAAGCGTTTGCGGCGTGTGTTCCTTATGTTTTACCGCATGATAAAACAGCAAGCAAAGTTCGGATTTTATGCGGTGCAATTTTATGCGGGAATCGTCCAGAAATGTGCTTTCCTCAATGCTGAAGTTAAGCGCTCCGAAATTATCCCATTGATTCACTGAATTGGCGAATGGGCTATTCTCACCTTGCACTTTCCAACCCGGATCGAGTGTCGGATTGAGAAAGGTAAACCTCATAAAGAAACTATCGAAAGCAAAATAAACATAGGGATAGCCGTAAGCAAGCAGCATATTGCGTTTTTCGTAGTAAAAACCATCAAATCCGCGAATCTCTGCGGCAAGCTCGCTGCGGGTATAAAACGGCTCTAATCCGCCAGCCCAGTTGCGCATCAGGGATACGCGATTTGCCAGCGCATCAAGGTCGGTTTTTTCAAACAAGCCAAGTGCTTCATCCTTGCCCAGATTACAGAAAGCTTCTTCAAGCGACAAAGCAAGGCCATGACCGGTGAATGGATTCTGGCAATATGGCTTGCGGTATAGTTTTTCGGTTATCCCCTGAATCCGAGCGGACTGTTTGGGAACGCCCACTCGTTCCGCCAGCTTTTTTGAATAGCTCTCGATATCGGCTTTTAGCTCGGGTATCGGCAAATAGAAATTGTTTTCTGAAGGCATATTTCCCAAATATGATACCGCTTCCTTTCGTTCAGGGCAATCCAGCCGAGTGCCGGTTGCGCAATAGTCCTGCTCATTAAATATTTGGAACGATGTGGTGGGTAAATTTAGCTTTGCGTTAATCCATCCCGCCCGGCCCGAAAAACCGGGCGGGACGCCTTATGATTTTATACGGACTTCATTTTACCCTGAACAACTTTGATGCGCTTGTTCTCGTCCTTGACGACCAACCAGCCTTTGCGGGTATATGTTACAAGCCGCGCGCGGACATTTGCCTCAATGTCTTTGCCTTGCGCCACGTCGCCCGCCTTGTTGGACAATTCCATGGCAATATCGCGCACAGTATGCCCGCCGCCGAGCAGGAACGGGTCTATGATGGACGCCAGCGATACGCGTGGCTCGTTGGCGGCGGGTTTTTGCTTCGACGTGGGTTTTTCAATTTTTGCCTTCGATTCGGCAGTTGCACCGGTGTTGCCTTTTACCGGCTTCAGTTCGTAATCGGGACCGCACCGGAACACGATTCCGCTGGCCAGCGTCATCACGAATTTGCCGTCCTTCTCGCCGGTCATAGTGACGGTCGCTCCTTTTTGCGTCAGGTATTTGTGTCCGACTTTCGCGTCGCGCGCTTTCATAATGTCGCCTCCCGGTTTGGAATTTTGCTTCCCGTCACCACTGAAGGTACAGCTACTTCGCGCGGAAATCAAGGCATTTATTCGCCTGTTTTTCAGACGGGAAACAGCGTCAGAAAGGCCTTGATGTTCGGCGGAAGTCCTTGTACCCTTCAGGTGAGGAGGATGATATGAAAACGACGACGGCAACGACGGGCAGACAAGCCAAATACCACGTGACAGTGGTCTCGACGGTGTTAGATGGGACGGAATTCCGCTGCACGATACGCCGCACAATCGGCAAGTTTGACACGGCAGCCGAAGCGCAGGCATTCGCCGAAGCGCAAGCCCGCCGCCCCGAAGTCCGCAACGGCAAAAGCCGCATACGGTTTATAATCCGGCACAACGGCAAAACAATCGCGCAGATAAAAGTACAGGAGGCAATATGACCGGCAAAACGCTGAAATCGCGCTACTTGAGCCTCAAGCAGGACGGCGCGGAGATGTACGTGGAAGACGTCGCGCTGACCGGCAAAACCGAGGACCATATCCCCGCCGCGCTTGAAAAGCTGGAAGCGGTCCGCAAAACCCTGCCGAAGGCGAATTGGAGCATCACCATTGAGGAGCAATTCACCGACGGCAGTTGGCGGAGCAACAAACGCTATTACACCGTCCGCGACGCCGAAACCGGCGCAATCAAAAACGCGGAATATTAACGGAGACGCTATGAAAATCAGATTATCCGTAAACGTTGAAATCAGAATGGGACAAGGCCCCGAAACCGGCATGAGTCTCGTCGGCTACATGCCCGACGGCACGACATATAAGGACCCCGCCCGACGAGAGATGTTTAGACGATGTGACCAAATTGACATTGTAACCGGCGCGGTTTTGGGGTATCATTAAGATAAGGCAAGTTTGATGCTGTCCTTGATTATGTCGAGGAATCGCGCGGACTCTGGCCAGTTGGGGATGCTGACTTATCCGGCAGACTAAATTTTAGCTGGATGTCTATAAAAAGCAAAATGGGTAATAAACCTATAATGGGGTGCAAGCGGCTGCTGGGATGTTTGACGGCGGCATGTTGCTTTGCGTATGGTAAACCATCTGCGTTTGCGGCCAGCGCAGATGGCGGCCAGCCGGGATACTTTATGGCGCAGGGAATCGGCGCAAGGCCGCTTGGCATGGGCGGCGCTTATGTTGGTCTTGCGGAGGATGTATCCTCTATATACTGGAATCCCGCCGGACTTTCTCAACTGAATCGCTATGAAGTCCAGATGATGCGCTCAATACTTTATGAAAACACCAATTTTGATTCAGCCGGTTTCGCCGGAAAAGTTCCGCTTTTTTCCGATTTATTTTTTGGAATTGGGGCGATGCAAATAGCGTCATCCGACTTCACGAGGCGGGATTCAAACAATAACCCCATAGGCACATTTTCAAACACAAACAGAGCGGCGATAGTGAGCCTGGCAAAACCCATCGCGTGGGGGCTGGTCATGGGTCTTTCCGGGCGGTTTATGTCCGAAAGCGTTGATGATTGGTCCAAATCCGCTTACGACTATGATTTGGGCTTCATGTTCAGGCCCATGGATTTTTCAAACTCAAAATTTCTGGTTTCCGCAGGCGCAGTTTTCAGAAACATGTACGGCGCGGCGATGGAGCGGGAGAACCTGACAGACACCGCTCCGCATATAATCTCGGTAGGCAGCGCGGTGGGGTATAAACTGGCCAATTCCGGACGCTTTGTTGTTACGGCTGACATGGACAAAAGCGCGGCGCAGGCGGACAGGTTCCGCGCCGGAACGGAATTCACCTTCTATGATTTAGCGTCGCTGCGCGCCGGAATTGACGACGGCAACATGACATTCGGCGGCGGTATCAGTATCGGCAAATCCCTTCAACTGGATTATGCCGCCATTAATAAGGAAGACTTGGGTTCCAGCTCCAAATTTTCGCTGACGATGCGGTTCGGGCAGCTAACCCGCGCGTTGGAGGAATGCGGTTCTAAATGCCGCGAAGAATACGGTAAGGCGGAAAATAGATACCATTCCTGCGCCAGAAACGAAAAACGGCAGGATTGCGACGTGGCCATAAACCTTATTGACACCTATCTTAGCGAAAACACAGATGGCAAGGATAAATTTTCCGAACTCAGAAACAAATGCGAAGACAAAAAGAACGAGCTGATTAAAGGAAACGCCGTATTCGTCTGCAATGTGGAATTTGCGGAGACGCTCCGCTCCGCGGAATGGAGCGTTGACCTGCGTAAGGAATTCAAGAATTATGAAGCCGAGAAATCCGTTATCCATCTCGTTGAGGATTCCAGATTTAATGTCTGCGGCGCGGATACCCCTGAAAAAATCAAGCATAAATTCCCGGAGGTCTCTATACTCCAGCCGTCGGTGAAACTCGTTGGTTCCAGGTACACGCTGGCAACGGAAGCCGCAGATTCAACCGGACGGAATGCGCGGCTTGAGGTCGCCATTGACGAGACAGACCCGAAGCAGATTGATTTCAGGAAGTACGCGCGAGAACTCGTGAAAAAGTTTATGGAATGGTCTGGAAAATGAAACTGAAACAGAGAGACATCCTATCGTGCGCCAAGCCGGCGTTTATGCTGGCGGTTATTCTTTGCGCCGCTTATCGTCCGGCGAGAGGCGGGTGCGAGGAAACTTTCGGCGAGGTCAAAAACGGCGCGGAATTTGTCCGCCGGATGGGCCAGTATTGGTACTCCGGTGATTCGCCGCAAGCCAGAAACGACGCGCTTGAACACGCGGTCAACAACGCCCTTAGCGCCGCGATAGTCGGCAAGCTGCAGGAGCGGTTGAAAATAGAAAATTCTGTTTTAGCCGAGCACTTCATCCAAATCCAGCGGGAAGGGTTTGTGAAATCCTATAAACTCGCGGGCGAGCCTGAATTCAAGTCTACTGGAAGCGGCATGCTGGCGTCGGTATGCGTTGAAGCCGAGGTCCGCCAGGTTGCGTTTGACCTTACGGAATCGCTGGTTAAGAATCCGCCCGGATTTGTGCTTGCTGTTGTAACCGGAACCGCGAGCAGGGAGACCGGCGTTGATACGCTCAACACCATGCGCGCAAAGCTAAAGGAAAAGTATGGTTCCGGCATACGGCTTCCAGCGGACGAAGCCCCCGATGCCGGATTTTATAAATCCACAGCCGAGGCGGTGTCCGCAAATACCGGAAAGGCGGATTTTCTGGTGGCGCTTGACGGCCTGGATACGGACGAAATCCCCGGCAAGATAAAATCATTGGAAATCAGGATAGGCAACCTCAAATTCTACGAGCCGGAACTTGGCCCCGCCGGGGAGTTCCCCTTTTCGGTTCCCTCTGTCTCCGCGTATCACAGCGGAACAAGCAGGGCTGTTGTATACGACAAGGCACTTAACAATGCCGCCGCACGGTGCGTTGAGGAAATAGACCGGTTCATGCTCCGCATCATGTCCGACAGCGCGAAAATCGTGGCATTCACGGGCAAGATTCCGTTTGAGCAATTCTCCGATTTTTCAAGGCAGTTGAGTGAAACCGTCAAGGGCGTCAATTCCGGCTTTTGGGGCGAGCCGAAAATCACGCCCTTGCAGGATAAAAACTATTTCCGCGTTGACTGGAAAGGAACGGCTTTTGAACTGGCGCAGGCCATTGACAGGCAGTTGGCCGGGGATGGCCGCAAATTCCAGATAAAGCAGGTCAATTTCAGGACGGTTGTGCTGGAAGCGGCGCAGCCGGAAATCAAAACGGAGGCAAAATGAAAGTTAAAATTGCAGTTGCGGCGGTCGGCGCGGTGTTGCTGGCGGGATGTTCGGGGACGGCGCGGAATGTGAAATCCATAGAAGCCGTGAAATGGGTTTATGAGGCCCCCGACGCCAAGCAGTACGAAAGCCCCGAGTATATGCGCATAATGCAGATACAATCGGCGGATGTGATAGACGAAAGCAAGGTATCCGACCCGACGGCGGCGCGGCTGAACAACTGCATGACCAAAGCGCGCGCGCAGGCCGGCGCATTGCTGGTGAACCGGATAGCCCCCGGCATACGCCAGGGCGTGCTTGCGCTGACCGGCAAGGAAGCCACGGCAAAGGTATACGCCGACACGATAATTTCCCGGCTGCCGCAGTGGACGCCTTGTGACATAAGAATAGGCTTCACCGACAAAGCGGGCTGCTATTACGAAGGCGCGCTGAAAGCCCAGCCGCTGCTTGACGCCATCACATCCACCTATTCCGAGGATGTGACCAAATTCGTCAAGAAATACATCAACGAGAGCATGCCCCTCGCGGACCAGATGCCCGCAGACGAACTTAAACCCGCTACCGTGGCGCAACAGGAAGGCGGCGCCGCCATAGCCAGACAAGGAGTGATGCAGCCGTAAACGGTTTTTGCAATGCTGCAGTCATAAGAGGCTGAAGTGAACATGCGCCGGCGTGTTAAAGCCGCGCCGGCGCATAATAAACACCATGCAGGATGATGGCCGGGACCGGCAACGAAGTTTCTGCGAGAGGATATAGAATGTCTGAGGTTTACGCAACAATGATATATCGTCAAAAACCAATGTCATGGGTTTTGCATACTTCACTGACAGTATTTTGCCTGTGTTTTGCAGCAGTTATAGCAAATGCCACAATATACGACGGGAAGGCGGACATAGTATTAGGACAATCCACTTTTACGGTTTCAAACAGGAATGTCATTGAAAGCGATAAAGTGGATACCCCCGTCGGTGTATCAGCGAATGGTGTCTGGGTTGTTGACCAGAACAATAACCGTGTTCTATACTGGGCAGGCGGACCGTCAGTAAACGGGCAAGGGGCTGATGGTGTTATCGGTCAATCGGATTTTCAGTCCGGAATGCCAAACCGCGGCGGAGTTGCCGGAAGTAATACGCTAAACAAACCTTGCAGCGTTGTGAACTTTCCAGTAAATGGTGATATGTATGTATGGGTAGCGGACTGTGGCAACAATCGTGTTCTGCGTTTCAAAAATCCGCCTCCTGTTGGCGCGACAGCGGATATTGTGTTGGGACAAGCAGATTTCTATTCTACTACTGCTAACCGTGGCGGCGGCGTTGCCGCCAACACGTTGAATCTAGAGGATCAAAACGGAGATCACTATTCAATTCTAGCCATGAAGTCTGATACAACTTCGCCTGATTTATGGGTTGCGGATAGTGGCAACCATAGGGTTTTGAAATATCCCGCCAATAGTTTAGCTACAGGCATGGATGCCAGCCTCGTATTGGGCCAACTCACAAAAACTGCTACCGATTGTGACTCGATACATGGGATTACGAATTATTGTATGGGTTTGCCATCAGGAATAGGCGCTCAAGGCGATGCTGTATGGGTTGCGGATATTGCTTTCTCCCGTGTTTTACGTTTCACATCCCCGAGTGCCGACGGTGCGCAAGCCGATGTGGTTTTAGGTCAAACTGATTTCGGGTCCAATTCTACCGGACTCGCTGCAAACAAATTAAATATGCCGTCTGGCGTATCGGTATCGAGCGGCGGTGATGTATGGGTTGCCGATACCGGTAATCGGAGGGTGTTGAAATTTACTTATCCTTTTTCAACGGGCCAAAATGCATCAATTGTGCTGGGAGCATCTGATTTCACTACCAATAATTGTTCTGGCTACTCAAGTACTTGTTTTGGGCACCCGTCAAGCGTTAGCGTTGGTACTTATGGTGGGATTGCGTTATGGGTTGTTGACTGGGAGCGTGTTTTGCGATTCGATGACTTAAATACTATAAACGCAAGTTCTACGAGAGTTTTGGGATCACCGGATTTCCAACACGTGTATTGGAATTCCACTGAAGCAACAGGAATGAGTGTTCCGACCGGTGTTGTGTTTGACCCGAAATATGGACGCGTATTCGTGTCAGATTCGGACAACAACCGTGTTCTTTGGTGGAATAGCGCGTCATCGCTTGCGATAGGCAAAGCTGCCGATGGAGTATTGGGACAAGCGAATTTTACAGACAACTTATTGCATGGGTTGGGGCAGAACACTCTATCCGCGCCTGCCGGGCTGGCAGTTGATTCATCAGGAAATTTGTATGTTGCCGATTCTCAAAATAATCGCGTTATGCGATTCCCAGGCGCAACACTTGCCAACAATATGAATGCAGATATGGTATTGGGCCAGCAAGATTTTGCTTCCAAGGGTTCGGGCACCTCGGCGAGTACCATGAATTATCCATATTCCGTGGCAGTAGATACAAACAGCAATGTGTGGGTTGCCGATACCTCAAATAACCGTATTTTGAAATTTGTGGGCAATAATCTGGCTACAGGCATGAATGCGAGTCTTGTATTGGGGCAAGCAAATTTTTCCGATTATCTTGCCAACAGAGGAGGGACAATAGCGAATAACACACTATATGGCCCCCGAGGTTTAGCCATTGATAGTACTGGAAACCTTTGGGTGGCAGATGTGGCAAATTATAGAATATTGGAATTTATTTCTCCATCAGCACATGGGCAAGCCGCAAATGTAGTTTTGGGACAAACTGGTTTCAATGTAGCAACCGGTGGGATTGGACAATATAAACTTGCGCATCCCAGTGGAGTTGCCGCAGACCCTCTGGGAAACATTTGGGTGAAAGATAGTGCCAACAACCGAGTTTTGAAATATGCTCCCCCATTCTCAACTACCAATATGCCAGCTAGTCAAGTTATAGGCCAAGCTAATTTCAACTCCAATACAGCCAACCGAGGAAGCCGCGTGGATTCCAATGCACTATCTTTTGGGGGACGCCAGTCTTCAGGGATAACTTTAGACAATTATGCAAATCTCTATGTGGCTGATGAACAAAACAATCGGGTTGTCAAATATAATTCTGGACTTACATCCACAATGCTAAATCCAACCATCACCAATCGCACCAATACAAGTCTGACATTTTCATGGACATCCGTTCCGGCTGCAGATTATATCGCGGTACTGGCTACGGATAACGGCTACAAAAATATTGTCGCCAATTCCTCCGGCACGACAAGCGGCAACAACACGAGGACCTTCACGTCTTTGTCGGCGAACACAACCTATTATTTTGAGGTCAAGCTTTCCACCGAAACAGATATTGCTTACTACGGCAATCACACATCAACCACAACAATGCTTTATCCGGCGCCCACCATCGCTGCTATTTCCCCGTCAACTGGTATTAGCACTACCACACAGAACAATATCCAGATTACCGGAACGGATTTCGTTTCAGGCGCGACAGTAAAATTAGCGAAAACAGGACAATCCGACATCATGGCCACAAATGTCGTTTTTGTCAACGCAACACAGCTTATCTGCTCGTTGCCTATTTCCGGCGCGGCCCTCGGACAGTGGAATGTGGTGGTGACTAATCCGGATGGACAGTTTGCCCCGCTCACCAATGGTTTCACCATATTGGCGGCGACCAATCTACACCCGCAATTCTCGCAAGTTTATGCGACCAATGCGCAGATATCGTGGGATTCTGTAACCGGCGCAAGCTATATCGCCGTGCTGGCTTTGGACAGCGGATTCTCAACTGTTGTCTCCTCTTTGACGCTGTCATCCAACTCTGCCATGTTTGCGGATTTGCTCGGGGTAACTACCTACTATTTTGAAGTCAAACTATCCACTGAAACTGACGTGTCTTTTATAAGGAATCAGATATCTACACAAACAGCGCAATACACTCCCCATGTCGGAAATATAATCACTATAGCCGGAAATGGAACTGGCGGCTACAGCGGTGATGGCGGACAGGCGTTTAATGCGGAGTTGAATTATCCCGTTGGCGTGGTGGTTGATTCCGCGGGGAATGCTTATGTTTCGGATCAAGACAATCATCGGGTTCGCAAAATTGATCATGCAACTGGGGTGGTAACCACTGTGGTCGGCAACGGAAACTATGGCTACAACGGCGATAGCGGGGAGGCAATTTACGCGCATTTAGCATCTCCTATGGGTGTTGCGCTTGATTCTGAGGAGAATATCTATATTGCAGATTCCGGCAATAATCGTGTTCGCAAAGTAACCCGTGCAAACGGCATAATAACCACGGTTGCCGGCAATGGAAGCAGTAGCTACAGCGGTGATGGGGGCCAAGCGCTTAATGCGGGTTTGGATTGCAGGGGAATAGCGGTTGATTCAGCGGGAAACATTTACATCGCGGATTACAGCAATCGCCGCATCCGCAAGATTGACTATGCTACTGGGATAATAACCACCGTGGCTGGTAACGGAGCCAGCGGCTATACCGGCGATGGCGGTCCTGCCACAAGCGCAACATTTCAATGGCCTAGCAGGGTGGCGATTGACTTCGCAGGGGATATCTACATTGCAGATTCAGGCAATAATTGCATTCGTAAGGTTAATCATGCCACCGGTATAATAACCACGGTGGCTGGCAATGGAGCCAGCGGTTATGGTGGTGACGGTGGGCTTGCAACAAACGCAACATTATATTGGCCCTATGGTCTGGCTTTTGATTCTGGTGGGAATATGTATATCGCGGATCGCAGCAATCACCGCATTCGCAAGGTTGACTATGCTACTGGGATAATAACCACCGTGGCTGGTAACGGAACCAACGGCTATAGCGGCGATGGCGGTCCTGCACCCAGCGCGAAATTGTATGGGCCAGGCAGCGTGGCTCTTGATGATGAGGGAAATGTTTATATCGCGGATGTTTACAACCATCGCGTTCGCAAAATCTTTATGCCGTTGCCCGCAACACTATTGATTCCTCAGTTTACGCAGGTTTACTCAACCAGCGCAACGGTGACGTGGAACGCAATAAACGACGCTCAGTACGTTGCCATATTGGCTTCGGATAGTGGGTTCGGCAATATCATCTCCTCTGGCGCGTTGACGACGGCTTCCACCACATATACAGGGCTGTTGCCGGACACAAGCTATTATTGCGCGGTAAAACTTTCCACTGACACGGATGGGGCATATCCACTCAACGTTATTTCCACAGTTACATTGCCTGTTCCCGTTGTGGTTCAGATAACGCCTGTTTCGGGGTTGAATACTGCGGTGTTGAATAATGTGCAGATTACCGGCTCTCATTTCGCCTCCGGCGCGACGGTGAAACTGACAAAATCCGGACAAGCCGACATTGCGGCGACAAATGTCTCTTTTGTAAGCAGTTCGCAACTCACATGCACGCTGCCGCTGATCGGCGCTGCTGCGGGCCAATGGAATGTAATAGTAACCAACCCCGACGGCCAAACCGCCACGTTTTCAAGCGGATTCATAATAACTCCAAATGCAACCGCATGGGCTTGGACAGGAACCGGGGCAATGTTGATGGCAAGCGCCGAACACACTGCCACACTTTTATCAAATGGTACAGTGCTGGTTTCTGGTGGATGGGCTAATAGTAGTGGTTGGGTATCTTCTGCGGAGATTTACGATCCGTCAACGGGTCAATGGACGGTAACTGGGTCAATGACGACCGCACGGCAACGTTATACAACCACCCTTTTGTCAAACGGCAAGGTACTTGCTGTTGGAGGAAATGGTCTCTCTTCATCCGAGATTTATGATCCTCTAACAGGCCAATGGACGGTAACTGGGTCAATGACTGTAGCGCGGCAACATTCCACTGCTACGCTGTTACCTAACGGTAAAGTGCTTGTTGCGGGAGGATACGGTGATGTCAACATACTTTCATCAACGGAGATTTACGACCCGGCTACAGGTCAGTGGACCTCAACTGGTTTTATGTCCAAAGCGCGCGCTCACCACACCGCCACACTTTTGCCGAATGGGAAAGTGCTTGTTGCTGGTGGGGCTTTTGATTCTGCTCCTGCTAGTTCTGTCGAGATATATGATCCATCAATAGGTCAATGGACCATAACTGGTTCCATGTCCAAAGCACGCGAGTTTCACACTGCCACACTCTTGCCAAATGGCAAGGTGCTTGTTGCCGGTGGATGTGGAAGTTATGATAGTAATGCCGCAGAAGTTTACGATCCTTCAACAGGGCAATGGTCCCCAACTGGTTTAATGTCCACCAGCCGAGATGCTCACACCGCCACGCTTTTGCCAAATGGCAAAGTATTAGTTGCTGGTGGATCCGGCAGCAATGGGTATACGAATACTGCCGAGATTTATAACCCATCAACAGGCCAGTGGACAACAGATAGTCCAATGTTCACGGCAAGGTTTAATCATATCAGCGTATTTTTGCCCAACGGCAAAATACTTATTGCGGGAGGATATAACATTGCTAATGCTATTTCTTCCGCCGAATTATACACCCCCGTAACCTCATTATCCCCCTCCTTCTCCGGCGTTTATGTTACCAGCGCGACTGTGAACTGGACGGCGGTTGCGGGGGCGAGCTATAACGCCGTGCTGGCTTTGGACAGCGGGTATTCAAACATTGTCTCCTCCGGCGCGCTGACAGCGAATACGACCACTTATACCGGGCTTTCGGCCAACACCACTTATTATTTCGAGGTGAAACTGTCAACCGATGTTGACGGCGCGTATTCGGTCAACACGGCTTCCGCGCAGACGCAGGTTGCAAGAACTCCGCTTTCGCCGCAGTTTTCCAATATGTATGTGACCAGCGGGACAGTTTCCTGGAACTCCGTCCCGGGCGCAAGCTATGTGGCCGTGCTGGCGTCCGACAGCGGATTTGGAAATATCGTATCGTCGGCAGCGCAGACGGGAAACTCAGTCGGCTACAACCTGTCAGAGTATACCACCTATTATTTTGAAGTGAAACTTTCCACCGAGACGGACGCCGCTTTTGCCGTCAACCGGATTTCAACCGCCACATTGTATTATCCGCCGCCGACAATAACTTCAATATCGCCGGCATCGGCCAGCAACGGCTGGCCCGTTGATGTACAGATTGACGGCGCGGATTTTCTGTCCGGCGCCACCGTAAAATTGACTAGGACCGGCCAGACGGATATTGCGGTTTCGTCCATAACCTTTGTCAATGCCTCGCGGATATCATGCACATTACCACTAACCGGGGCACAGTCCGGGCAATGGTCGCTGATGGTGACAAATCCAGATGTGCGGGCGTCGTCGGCCACGGCCGCGTTTACAGTAACGCTGACTATGACGCCGCTGAACCCGCGTTTTTCTCAGGTGTCCGTAACCAGCGCGACCGTGGCATGGGACGCCGTGTCGGGCGCGGCTTATACCACGGTTCTGGCAACCGACAGCGACTATACCACGATACTGGACGCCGCAACGATGGCTGTCGGCGTCACGTCAAAGAGCTTCACAGGATTATCGGAGCATACCACATATTATTTCGAGGTAAAACTCTCCACCGAAGCGAACGTCGCATACGCCGGCAACCAGATTTCCACTGCGACATTGTATTATCCCCCTCCGGCGATAACCTCGCTTTCGCCGGGCACGGCCAACAACAACGCGCCCTCAGCAGTGCAGGTAAATGGTGCGAATTTCCTATACGGCGCGTCGGTCAAGCTGCAAAAGACAGGGCAGGCGGATATAACCGCCAATCCCGTCACATTTGTCAGCGCGGCGCAGATTAACTGCACATTGCCGATAATCAATGCCTCGCAGGGGCAATGGTCGCTTGTGGTTGCAAATCCGGATGTCCGCGCCTCAACGGCGGCAGCCGCCTTTGATGTAACGGTTGCGTCATCGCCGCTGCATCCGCAATTTTCGCAGGTGTTTGTGACCAGTGCGACTGTGACATGGGATGTTGTGCCGGGGGCCAGCTATATACCGGTGCTGGCGCTGGACAATGCATTCAGCAATATAATCTCCTCCGGCATATTAACAACTGCAGTCACGACATATACCGGTCTTTCGGCGTACACCAATTATTATTTTGCGGTGAAATTATCTACCGATACTGATGGGGCGTACTCGGGCAACACCCTCTCCGCGCAAACGCAAATTGCACGAACTCCGCTTTCACCGCAATTCTCCAACGTCTATGTTACCTCTGCGACAGTTAACTGGACGACTGTGCCTGGCGTAACCTATGTTGCCGTGCTGGCTTCGGACAACGGGTTTGGCAATATCATCTCTTCCGGCACATTAACGGCGGCAACCACGACATATATCGATCTTTCGGCAAATACCGCCCATTATTTTGGGGTAAAGCTGTCCACCGAGACGGACGCCGCTTTTGCCGTCAACCGGATTTCAACCGCCACATTGTATTATCCGCCGCCGACAATAACTTCAATATCGCCGGCATCGGCCAGCAACGGCTGGCCCGTTGATGTACAGATTGACGGCGCGGATTTTCTGTCCGGCGCCACCGTAAAATTGACTAGGACCGGCCAGACGGATATTGCGGTTTCGTCCATAACCTTTGTCAATGCCTCGCGGATATCATGCACATTACCACTAACCGGGGCACAGTCCGGGCAATGGTCGCTGATGGTGACAAATCCAGATGTGCGGGCGTCGTCGGCCACGGCCGCGTTTACAGTAACGCTGACTATGACGCCGCTGAACCCGCGTTTTTCTCAGGTGTCCGTAACCAGCGCGACCGTGGCATGGGACGCCGTGTCGGGCGCGGCTTATACCACGGTTCTGGCAACCGACAGCGACTATACCACGATACTGGACGCCGCAACGATGGCTGTCGGCGTCACGTCAAAGAGCTTCACAGGATTATCGGAGCATACCACATATTATTTCGAGGTAAAACTCTCCACCGAAGCGAACGTCGCATACGCCGGCAACCAGATTTCCACTGCGACATTGTATTATCCCCCTCCGGCGATAACCTCGCTTTCGCCGGGCACGGCCAACAACAACGCGCCCTCAGCAGTGCAGGTAAATGGTGCGAATTTCCTATACGGCGCGTCGGTCAAGCTGCAAAAGACAGGGCAGGCGGATATAACCGCCAATCCCGTCACATTTGTCAGCGCGGCGCAGATTAACTGCACATTGCCGATAATCAATGCCTCGCAGGGGCAATGGTCGCTTGTGGTTGCAAATCCGGATGTCCGCGCCTCAACGGCGGCAGCCGCCTTTGATGTAACGGTTGCGTCATCGCCGCTGCATCCGCAATTTTCGCAGGTGTTTGTGACCAGTGCGACTGTGACATGGGATGTTGTGCCGGGGGCCAGCTATATACCGGTGCTGGCGCTGGACAATGCATTCAGCAATATAATCTCCTCCGGCGCGCAAACTGCCGCATCAAGGTTTTTCACTGGATTGGTGGAGCATACCACCTATTATTTCCAAGTGAAACTGGCCAACGAAACAGATATCGCATATTATGCCAACCAAGTCTCAACGATGACGCTACTTTATCCGTTGCCGGCGATAACATCAGTTGCGCCGGTCTCGGCTATAAACAACGGCTCGGTGTTTGTACAGATAAACGGCAATAATTTTGTGTCCACGCCGACAATCAGCCTGACCATGAACGGCTTACCGGATATAAATGCGACGTCCGTTGTTTTCGTGAACGCCACCAAGCTCACATGCGTGTTACCGATAATGGGTGCGCAGGCGGGGGTATGGAGCGTAACGGTTACAAATCCAGACGGTCAGGGAACATCGCTGGCGGGCGGGTTTACCGTGCTGGCTACGACCAATCTGCATCCCCGGTTTTCGCAAGTGTTTGTAACCAGCGCGACGGTTACCTGGGACGACGTGCCGGGCGCGGTTTATATGCCAGTGCTGGCCTCTGACGGGTATGTCGCGATATCGTCCGCGGCGTCAAGCGGGCATTCGGCGACGTACACCAAATTATCTCCCGCAACCGTCTACTTTTTTGAGGTGAAGTTGTCTACCGAAACGGATATTGCTTATTATGGCAACCGTACATCGGCGCTGACAATGGCTTACCTGCCGCCGCACATAACCGGCATAACGCCGGCGTTCGGGGCAAACACCGGCTCGCTGCCGGTGATTATAGAAGGGGACAATTTCCTGCCCGCGCCGACGGTTAAACTGACCAAAAGCGGACAAGTGGATATAACCGTGTCATCGGTCACCTATATCAGCGCAACGAAAATCACATGCACATTGCCGATAACCGGCGCGGCGCCCGGTCAGTGGAATGTGGTGGTGACCAATTCAGATGGACAATTTGTTGCGCTAACAAATGGTTTCACTATTCTGGCAGCGACAAGCCTGCATCCGCAGTTCAGCCAGGTTTATATAACCAGCGCGACGGTGACATGGGACAGCGTGTCCGGCGCGAGCTACGTGCCTGTGCTGGCGATCGACGACGGTTTCGGCACAGTCGTTTCCAGCGGCGCGCAGTCCGGCGCTTCAAAGATATTTACCGGATTGACGGAACACGCCACCTATTACTTTGAGGTGAAGCTGTCCACCGAAACGGACATCGCCTATGGCAATAACCGTATTTCAACAGAAACATTGTCGTATCCTGTCCCCGGCATAAGCGGGTTGGCCCCGGACTCCGGCGTAAACAGTGCCGTGCTGGATGTTCAAATTAACGGCGGCAATTTCCTGCCCGCGCCGACGGTTAAACTGACCAAAAGCGGACAAGTGGATATAACCGTGTCATCGGTCACCTATATCAGCGCAACGAAAATCACATGCACATTGCCGATAACCGGCGCGGCGCCCGGTCAGTGGAATGTGGTGGTGACCAATTCAGATGGACAATTTGTTGCGCTAACAAATGGTTTCACTATTCTGGCAGCGACAAGCCTGCACCCGCAGTTCTCGCAGGTTTATGTGACCAGCGCGACGGTAACGTGGGATGCGATAGCTGGTGTAAGCTATACTCCTGTGCTGACCACCGATAGCGGCTATGCGAACGTTGTCGCATCCGGAACACAAACAGGAAATACAAGCACATTTACCGGATTGACGCCGAATACGGGGTACTACTTTGAGGTGAAACTCTCTACGGAAACGGATATCGGTTATGGCAATAACCGAATTTCAACGACTACGCGGTCCTATCAGCCCCCGCTGATAACACAGATAACACCGGCTTCCGGAATAAATATCGGACCGCTGAATGCCTTGATTGAAGGCAGCAATTTCATGCCCACCCCGACCGTTAAGCTGACCAAAAGCGGACAGTTGGATATAGTCGTGTCCTCTGTTACTTTTATTAATTCAACACAGTTGACCTGCGCATTGCCTATAACCGGCGCGCAGGCGGGGCAATGGAATGTGGTGGTGGTAAATTCGGATAATCAGACCAATACCCTTTCAAACGGTTTTGCCGTGCAGAACGCATTTATTCCGCCGACAGGGAAACCCGGAACGCCCTCCGCCGGTTCCGCGTTTGTCAAAAGCCTTGTCCTGACATGGTCTCAAGGCACTGCGGCGGATTTACTTACCGGAATAACGGGGTATCATCTTGAGGTTGGGGTTAATCCGCAGTCAAATGACGCAAGCCTGTTTAATAGTGATGTCGGTCTTGTGCTGTCCACATCCGTTCTGACGGCGCAGGATGGCACGTATTACTACGCGCGTGTCTGCGCCAAGAACGCCGCTGGTATCTGCAGCGCATATTCGGATTGGAGCGCGCAAGTCGGGGTTGATTTAAGCGCGCCTGTTGCGCCGATTATAACCTCGCCCACACATCCGGAACACGAATTATCTTATTGTGAAGGCAATCCTTCTTTTGCGCTGTCCGGTATCTCGGATTTTTCAGGCGTCGCGGGGTATTATTGGAAAGTGGACCAGAACAATAATACCGTTCCATCCGCATCGGATGATTATGCGGCGGCAGCTACAATACAGATAAACAGTCCGCTTGCCGACGGAACATGGTATTTCCATGCTGTTGCTAAAGACGATGCCGGCAATGTGGGAACGCAAGCAGGGCATTACAAATTCATTCTCCAGACGGCTGTCAATCCTTCCGCGGGTCATACTTATACAATGGGCGACGGCTCCAGTATAGTGTTTCCGTCCGGCGCAGTATTAACGCCGACCTTCCTTTTAGTGCGGCAGCTCGGTTCCACGGAAATTCCCGCCGGCGTGTACGACCCCAATTGGACGGTTACGCCATTCGTCAAGGAAATTCAACTGGCCGACGGAACGCATCAATTGAATCAGGGTATTGTGATAACTTTGAAATATACAGACGCTGCCATCGGGGGGCTAAAACCGGCAAGCCTGAAAATCGCTTATTATGATACGGTTGCTCATAACTGGCAAGTCATCAATAATTCCGTTGTGGACACTGCGGCAAAAACCGTTACCGCTATCGTAAACCATTTAACGGCGTTTGCAATTATTGGTTCTTCCACCAGTAACGAGGCTATTTTTGGCTTGAGCAATTATCCGAATCCTTTCGCAGCCGGAGGAGGCGGAGCAACCAAAATAAGATATTCTCTGAGTAACAATGCCGCCGTGCAAATCAGACTATATGATTTGCTGGGCAAGCTGGTTTATGAATGGAATTTTTCAGCGGGCGATTTCCCCGGCGGTTCAACGGGACCGAATGAAATCGTCTGGGACGGTAAAAACGGTCGCGGTAATTATGTGGCTGCCGGCGGATATATCTGTCTTGTCAAATCCGGCGGCGTGACCGTTAAAACCAAAATCGGAGTGAAGTAAACCGCTACTCCATTGTTTGTGAGAATTCGGGATATTGATTTGCTGGATAAACAATCAATCACCTGCGTTTGCGCCAACTTATTCAAAATACGCACAACCCACACTTGCCGGTGATATGGTTCTCATCTGTTGGCATTGTTGTATCGTAAACTGGAGTTTACGATTTGTCGAATATTTAGTAAACTGGACTTGACGATTTGATAAGGGGAGGCAGACCCAATGCTTGAAAAACTCTTCGCAATACACAATAGCACAGTCAAAAATACCCCGCGCGCCTTTAAACGCTATCTTTACGGACACATGGATTGGAAATCCGACGCCATTTGCCTCACCGGGGCGCGGGGCGTGGGCAAGACCACCATGCTCCTGCAATATTATCACGAGCAATATGACGACGTGGAAAAGTGTCTTTACGTCTCCGCCGATAACGTGGAGGCGACGGCTACCGGCCTGTTCAATATAGCTTCGGAATATTTCAATTTTGGCGGGAAGGCGCTTATCGTTGACGAAATTCACAAATACCAGAACTGGCAGGTTGAGCTTAAAAATATCGTGGACACATTCAAAGGAAAGAAGCTGCTGGTATCGGGCAGTTCCTCGCTGAATCTGAAAAAGGGCAAGGCGGACCTTTCCCGCCGTTTCGTTTATTATGACCTTAGAGGGCTTTCTTTCCGGGAATATCTGACGTTGAAAGAGGGCAAAACATTTCCCGCGCTGAAATTGGATGATATTTTGCGCGGCCATGTGAAGCACGCGCAGGCAATTTCCGGGGAGATAGCCGTTCTTAAGGATTTCAGGAAATACTTGAGCGGCGGCTATTATCCTTTCTTTATTGAGAGCGAGGCGGCTTATCCGCAAAAAGTTCTCAACATAATTGAAAAGGTCCTCTACGAGGATGTCGCGGTGATAGGCAATGTAAAACCCGTCAATATCGTGGCGATGAAAAAAATCCTGTGGCTGATAGCCGGAACAGCCGCTTTTGCGCCAAACATAGACAAGCTGAGCAGGGAACTAGGCATTTCCAAAGAGTATGTTTATCACTATCTGGAGTACCTTGAGCAAGCTGGAATTATCGTTGCGCTGTATTCCGAAGGAAAGGGTTACAAGCTGTTAAGAAAGCCCGCCAAGCTGTTTCTTGAAAATACAAATCTGCTCGCCGCAATCAACGGCTCGTTAAAGCTGGATGACGAAGAGGGCGCGGTGCGGGAGACCTTCTTCATGAATCAATTAGCAAGCTGCGAACGCATCACAGCCGCCGAAACAGGCGATTTTACGGTAAACAACGCATTGGTCTTCGAGGTCGGCGGGAAGAATAAAACCACGGAACAAATTAAAAACGTAAAAGACGCTTATCTTGCTTTGGATAAAGTTGAAATAGGGGCAGGCAATAAAATACCGCTCTATCTTTTCGGCTTTCTGTATTGAGACCGCAAATCGTCCGGAGATTGGGTATGCATATCGCGGGGCAATTTCGGGAAATCTGGCGCGACGATGTTGGTGTCCATATAGGTGTCCAGTGAGAGTCCGAAACGGCTAAATTCAGCTAAACTCAGACGGGGATTTTTCTGTTGGCTCACTATAGGGGTGATGGCGGGTAAGTCCGGCTAAGATGCTCTGGTCAGTTTACAAAACCGTTGCTCTGCCATTGAGCTACCTCGGCGCAAACTGCGGGTTTCTATTGTCAATAATAGCATTTTCCGGCAAAAGGAGAATCACATTCTGAACCGCGGGGGTCCATATAGTATCCATCCAACGGCCCCCAAAAGCGTCGTCCGCGCATAAAAAAACTGCACGGCTTTTGCGCTATTTTCGCATTTCCAGTGCAGTTCCGCGGCGTTTTCACGACAACATTATTGCATCCCCCCCCCCGACGTGAAATGCAATAAAATCAGACTTTTTCAGCGGATCCTATTTGGATTTTCTTCTGGGGGACCTGCTTTTTTTCGCGGCTTCCTCGTCGGAGGGAGAAATGGCGGCAAGCCGCCTCCAGGCGTCGCGCGCGTCGTCGCGGCGGTCCAGCTTTTCCAGAGATTTGGCATAGAGGCGCAGCAGAAGTGTCTTGTCCAGCGTCATGTCCAGCGATGACTGCGCCAGCAGCGCTTCCAGCAGTTTGGCGGCGTCGCCGTGGCGCCCGCCATCAAAATCCATATTGGCCCGGCAGAAGTCAGCGCGGCGCGCCGCCTGCGGGCCCAGGGCGCGCATTTTATCCAGCATGCTATCCGCCTGCCTGTTCTTGCCGGATTTGTAAAACGCCAGCGCGGCATTTTCCATGGCGATGATATCCGCTGAGTCTCCGCCGGAGAGCCTGAGAAACTCGTCCCGCGCCAGGTCGTAATCGCCGTTCTGGTAATAGAGCTTGCCAAGCATCAGGCGGGCCTCGCGGTTATCGGGGAAATTGTTCAGGCAACGCTCCAACTCGCGGCGGGCATAGTCGTAGAGGCCCTCCTCCCGGTACATGTCGCCGAGACAATAAAAAATGCGCGGGTCCAGGCTGCCTCTGTCGCGCGCGGACTCCAGCGCGGCTATGGCCTGCAAATAATGCTTCGGCCCCAGCTGGTACAGCACGAACCCTTTTTCGGCGAGGGCTTTTATATCGTCTGGATTGGCCTGAAGGCGGACCTGCACGTCCTCAAGTTGTTTTTCGGGGGCCGATACCGGCGGAAGCGAAGCAGGGCCGGTTCCGCGCGCGCGATGCGCCGCAACCGCTAAAACCGCCGCCAGCGCGGCCGCAACCGCCGCCCAGGCAAGACCGCGTCTGATTGCCGGCGGCAAGATCAGCCGTTCTCCCGCGAGTCGGAATCTCCGCCGGAGAGCAGCTGGCCCAGCGTCAGCGGCGGGGCCTCTTTGAGGTAATGCGCGATGATTTTGCGGTTCTGTATTTCCTCAAACCGCTTTATGGAGAGATTAATCTCGTACGCCTGCGAATTGACGCCCATCACCATCGCCGCCACGGTGTCGCCGGGCTTGGGCTGAAGCTCGTGCCCGAATTCGGCTATGGGCACAAAGCCCTGCACGTCGGGCGAGACGGAAATTTTCATTCCCTCGGCGCTGACTTCCAGAATTTTGCCCTTGACCACGCTGCGCGCCTGATACCTGCGCCGCAGCGCGTCTGCGGGGTTGGGGGCTAGCTGGCGCAGCCCGAATATCAGGGCCGGAGCCGTTTCGCTTATATGCAGCAGCTTGGCTTTGAGCCGCTGGCCGCGTTTGAATGTTTTCAGCGCCTCTTCCTGATTGCGCCAGGAGATATCCTCGTTGCGGACCACGCCCTCAATCCCGTGATAGCGGACCAGCAGCGAATCCTTGCCGGCGCGCGAAACCACCACGCGCAGCACTTCCCCCTGCTTTATCTGGGACATGACCTCGGTCCGGCGGGCGGCCTCGTCCTCTTCCAACGCCTGCTTGCGCGAGACAATCATGCGGCGCTTTTCGCGGGCGATTTCTATGATATAGCACTTTATCTTCGCGCCGGCGGGCAGGTGATGCTTGAATGCCGGATGCAACTCCGACAGCGAAAGCGGCATGAAAGCGCGCACTCCCATCACATCCACTATATAGCCGCCTTTGACCGCTTCCAGCACCGCGCCCTTGACGCGGGTTTTGGCTTCCAGCGCCTTGGCGGCCTCGCCCCAGCCGGCAATCTCCTGCGCCCTGGCATGGGAAAGCAGCGTATGCCTCTCGTCGCCGCCACGCTTTTCCAGCACGGCGGGGATTTCCGCCCCGACCGCGGGAACGGTGTTGGGCGCAACGAACTCCGAAACCGGGATAAGGCCCTCTTTCTTCTCGCCTATGTCCACCAGCAGATATTGCGGGCCTATCTGGATGACTTTGACTTTGACGATTTCCCTGCTGTTGAGCTTTTTGCGGAAATCCTCCTGCTCCGCGAAAAGACCCTCCATGGACATTTCGGAGGATTCGGTTTCAACGGAAACCGCCGGGGTCTGGGTTTCGTTCTGCAGGTTGTCTGTGTCCATAAGTCTCCCTTGCGCCGCGCGCGGCTGCGGGCGGCGCGTATATCTAATCTTCTATTGCCAGGATATCCGACATTATCTTCTCTGAAATCTTCCCGTAATCCGCCTTCTCCGCGGCTTCAAAGCGGCAAACACCGCCTATTTTCACCTTCACCGTGCCGAACATGTCATCGCTGCCCATGATTCTGGCCGTGATGACCGGCACTCCGCTTTTGGCCGCCAGAAACCCTATGCCGGCCTGCGGCTTGCCCGGCCTGCCGTCCCTGGACCGGGTCCCTTCCGGAAACAGCGCCACCAGATGCCCCTTCTTAAGCGCGTCCAGCACGGCCCGCAGCGCGCCCAGGTCTCCGCCGGGCTTGCGCCGGTCTATGCAGATAACCTCCACCGTGCGCATCACCCAGCCGATTAACGGAGTGTCAAAAAGCTCTTTCTTGGCCAGGAACCGCACCGGCCTGACCCGCCCGGCGCAGCATTCCAATACGGGCGGGTCCGCGTTGGAGAGGTGATTGCACGCCAGTATAGCCCCGCCGGAACGCGGAATTTTCTCCAGCCCCTCCGCCTCAACCTGGTAAAAAGTTTCCACGTAGAGGCGGACAAGGTATCTTATCAAATTTGCGAGCATCTTTTCCGCACTATGACGGCGACGGCGTCGGTCGCCGCCTCCAGAGTGAGTTCCGAGGTGTCCACCACCACGCAGTCCGGCGCTTTCTTAAGCGGCGCGGCGGCGCGGGTGGAGTCGTTTTTGTCCCGCGCGATGATGCCGCGCAGTATCTCGCCGTAATCCGCCGGCAGGCCCTGCCGCTCCAGTTGCAGCACGCGGCGTCTGGCGCGTTTGTCGGGCGCGGCGTCCAGATAAATTTTCAGTTCCGCGTCCGGGAAAACCGCCGTCCCGATATCGCGCCCTTCCATGACCATGCCGCCGTCCGCGCCCAGGGCGCGCTGTATTTCGCGGAACAGTTCGCGCACTGCCGGGTTTTTGGCTATTGCGCTGGAGGTTTTGCTGACCTCCTCGCCGCGCAGTTCGCCGCCGGGGTCCTGTCCGTCCACAAGCGCGCGCAGCACGCCGCCCTCGCCTGCGGCGAAATCCCATTTGGAGGAGTGCGCCGTCCCTGCCACGGCCCCGTCGTCGGACGGGGATATGCCCAGCCGCAGCAGCTTCCACGCCAGGGCGCGGTACATCTCTCCGGTGTTTATAAAGCCGTAGCCCAGCTGGCGCGCAACAGCCATGCCGACGGTGGACTTGCCCACCCCGGCGGGGCCGTCTATGGCGATTAAAATTCCCTTCTTTCTCATTTTGCGACTGCGGCTATTGCGTCCTGCGGGATGGCGGCCTTGTCCACGCGCAACGGTCTGACCCATTTGGTGAAGCCCGACGGTTTCAGCGAATACTCGTTGACCAGGCGGGCCACCTCGGAGATGGGCATGAAATTCTCCCAGTTCACGCGCAGCACGCGCACGCCCGCGCCTTCCATTTCGGAGATGAACTGGTCGTAATTGCGCTGGAGGGCGCGCAGATAGTCCACATCTATGGTCTGCTCCATCACCCGGCCCCGGCTGTGAATGCGCTGTATGGCGGTTTCCGGCCTGCATTCCAGATAAATCATAAGCTGCGGAAACACCAGTTCGCGCAGCACCATGTTGTCAAACAAATCCAGATAGGTGTTGTAGTCCAGGTCGCTGATGATTTTGTCGGGATGCTCGTTGAGCATGCGGGCGAAAATGGTGTCTTCCCATATGGTCCGGTCCTGCACCACGCCGCGGATGCGCCCCAGGCTGATGCGCGAGACGAACTCCCTGTGCTGGCGGAAGCGGTGGTTAAGCAGCCACACCTGCATCATGGTGCCGTAGCTTTTCATGTCCTTGTAAAAATGGGCGAGGTACGGGTTCCCGGCGACTTCTTCCAGGATGGGCTCGAAATTCAGCGCTTTGGCAAGCTCGGTGGTGAGCGTGGATTTGCCCACGCCTATGGTTCCGGCGATTCCTATGTAGCCTTCTGCGAACATAAAAAAATCCTCCCGCATCGGACTGGCGGCGGCTACATCATATCTTTTTTGCCGCCGCCCGCCAAAATCCCCGTCGGGGAAAGATTTGCAAGGAAATTGCAGTTGGCAGCGGGAATCAAAGCGGCCAACGGCAGGCGGCTGAGAGCTGCGCGGCATCCGACGCGCGGCGGGAGAAATTACCCTGCTTTGGAGGCAAGCTCGCCCAGCGACAGCATCGGCAAAAACATCGCTATGACTATGCCGCCGATGACCACGCCCATAAAAACTATAATCAGCGGCTCTATCATGGAAGTAAGTCCCTTGACGGCGGTGTCAACTTCGGTGTCGTAGAAATCCGCGATGCGCACCAGCATGGTATCCAGGCAGCCGGTTTCCTCGCCCACGCCTATCATCTGGATGACCATCGGCGGGAAAATGCCGGCTTTTTTGAGCGGCTCCATCAGCCTGCCGCCTTCCTTGACAGAATCGCGGCAGCTTATAATGGAGTTTTCCACTATCTTGTTGCCCGCCGTGGCGGCGACGGTTTCCAGCCCCTGCAATATCGGCACGCCGGACTTGAGCAACGTGCCCAGCGTGCGCGAAAACTTGGCTATGGACACTTTTTTGAGCAGTATGCCGAACACGGGCAGCTTCAGGGACAGTTCATCCGCCTTTAACTGGACCTGCGGCGACTTGGCGTACATATGCTTCATGGCAAAAAACAGCGAGATAGGAGTTCCAATCACGATGATATAGTGCCCCTTTATAAAATCGGATATGCCTATGACTATACGCGTAACCAGCGGCAGCTCCGCGCCGAAGCCGGCGAAAATGTTCTTGAACGTGGGGATGACAAACATCATAAGGCCTATGGTGATGACAGAGGCGATAAGCCCCACCACTATCGGATACATCATCGCCGCCTTGACCTTGCCCTTCAAGGCCTCCGCCTGCTCCAGATAGGCGGACAGACGCTCCAGAATGGTGTCCAGTATGCCGCCAACCTCGCCGGCGCGTATCATGGCAACATACAGAGTGTTGAATGCCTTCGGATGCTTTTTCATCGCGTCGGCTATGCCCATGCCGGCCTCTATGTCGGCCTTGATAGAGGTTATGACGCTTTTGAACGCCGGATTGTCGGACTGGGCCTCCAGTATGGAGAGGCCCTGCACTATCGGCACGCCGGCCGATACCAGCGTTGAAAGCTGGCGCGAGAAAATCACCAGGTCCTTGGACTTGACACCCGGCTTGAACGGGTTGAGTTTGCTGAAAATGCCACCCTCTTTTTTTGCCGAGATCTCGGCAACGGTCAGCTTCAGAGCGCGCAGGCGGTCAACGGCGGTTCTCTGGTCCGGCGCGTCCAGAACGCCTTCAACCGGACGGCCAGCCGCGTCTTTGGCTTTATAGGCAAACTGCATTATCGGCTATCCTCCGCTGGCAAGCCCGCGCTGGAGATATTTCTTTAGGTCTTCCGGGTCGGTGGAGCGGTTCAGCGCTTCCTGATAGGTTATCTTCTGCTTCAGATACAATTCGCACAGCGACTGGTTCATGGTTACCATGCCGTATTTGCCGCCGGTCTGCATGGTGGTGACAATCTGCTCCACCTTCTGTTCGCGTATGAGGTTGCGCACGGCGGAATTGACCACCAGAATCTCGCAGGCCAGCGCGCGGCTCTGCCCGTTGGAGGATATGACAAGCTGCTGCGCCATTATGCACTGCGACACAAAGGAAAGCTGCACCCGTATCTGCTCCTGCTGATGCGGCGGAAAGACGTCTATGATACGGTTGACGGTTTGCGCCGCATCGCTTGTGTGCAGGGTGGCAAAAACGAGGTGGCCCGTTTCCGCGATATTGAGCGCGGCCTGAATGGTTTCCAGGTCGCGCAATTCGCCCACGAGTATCACATTCGGGTCCTGGCGCAGAATGTGACGCAGCGCGTTGGCAAAAGACTCCGTGTCCGCCCCCACTTCGCGTTGGTTGATTATGCTCTTCTTGTGGCCGTGAACGTACTCTATGGGGTCTTCCACCGTTACGATATGGTATGTGAAATGCTCGTTAAGATAATCTATCATGCTGGCCAGCGTCGTTGACTTGCCGGAACCAGTGGGCCCGGTAACCAGGACAAGGCCTTTTTTGAGCTTCATCAGGTCGTAGACCACCGGGGGCAGGTTTAATTCCTCAAACGTCTTGTAACGCGAGGGGATGGAGCGTATGGCCGCCCCCACCAGCCCGCGCTGGCGGAACACGTTCATGCGCAGCCGCCCCATGCCCTTGATGCCGAAGGCGAAATCCAGCTCGTTGGTGGCTTCAAAGCGCTGGCGCTGGGCGTCGCTCATCAGCGAGAAAACCAACTGCTGGGACATCTCGCCGGTAAGCCGCTCAAACTGGGTGGGGGCCAGCTCTCCGTTAAGCCGCAGTATGGGCGGCGCGCCGGCAGTGATATGCAGGTCGGAAGCGTTTTTCTCATGCATCAGTATGAACAAGTCGCTCATCGTTACCATAAAAAGCCTCCCGCTTCCCGCCGGCAAATCCATCCCTCCGGCTGCGAAAAACAAATGAATGCCGCGTCAGATTGTAACACATTCCCTCCGGCTATTGCAGACCGGGCAACTGGTACTGAATGGGCCTGTCCCGGTTGGGAACATATTTTGTGACCTCAAGTTTCGCCCCGGAAACGCACAGGAAATCGTAGCCGCGCAGGCAGGCGCGCCCGTATGGCCGCGCGCACACTTTGTTGCGCGGATAATGGCACAGCAATTTTATCCTGGCGGGACTGGTCGTAACCTGCACGGTAACCAGATTCCATACCTGCGCGCGCACCGGCGCCGGCACCGACACCCTGTAAAGCTTCAGGAAATTGCGCGTGGTGTACCTGTTAAACCCGACGTATTCGCGCACTTTGCGCTCTATGTCGGACCGCAGAAAACTGTTGTCCCAGGTGTAGTAGTTCATGTTGCGGTGCGATTCAAGCTGCCAGCGGCGCGCGGCGTAGTAAGAAGCTATTTCCAGTTTCTGCACCAGCACAAGCAGCGCGAAAATCTTGGCTATAAAAAAGCACAAAATCATAAACACGGGGAATAACAGAACCACTTCCGTGGTAGCCTGGCCCTTTCTGTTGAATCTCATGGGTAAAGCCTCGTCTGATATTTCGGCGTCGGATACGGCCAGACGCAGTTGTTGCCGGAACTGAAACGCGGGCACTGCGCCGCCACCCGCGCGTGAACGCAGGGAGTGCCCATCGTCTGGCCGCAGCCGTAGCGCCTGAACTCCGCCGATTTCATGAAATATCCGCCGGGCGGATGCCAGCCCTGATACACCTCCACTCCCGGATTGCCGATGCGCGCCAGCGCGTCCCTGTTGGAAATAACGGCCAGCTGGAACAGCCCCGGATCCGGCATATGGATGAGCGGATTGGTCTCCACCACCTTCAGCGGGTCCAGCCCGCCCACGAATTTGCGCGCGGCGAAGTAAACGTCGTGTATATATTTCATTTCGGTCTTGAGCCTGTTGGCCACGAACGGGTTCGGGCCGGCGGTAAGCCCCTGGCTTCCGCAGGTAGAGGGGTTGCGCTGGCAGTCCGGGTCGCTGGTGTTGAGATAATAGGATTTTCGGAAGAAATTGAAATCCGCGGAAAGCCGCTCGTAAACGTCTCTCTGGGAGCCTTCCACCGAGCCCAGCAGCATGTACACCTGCGCCCACAGCTTGTAAATGCCCACCGCCGCCTCCCAGGACAGAATAAGCCGTATCATGCGCGCATGCTTGAACAGGTCAAAGCGCGAGGGGAACTGCGGGTCCTCCACGTTAAGGTCTACGCCGCGCCCCGGGCTGAACAGCAGCGGCCATTTATCCAGGGAGTCCATGTTGGCGTCGTCGCCGCCGGTGTTTTTGGGGAAAGCGCCCATTTCGTAGAGAATGTCAAACAGGCACTCATGCGGCGCGCCGTCGGTGCGTTCCACATAGTTGTCGTTTGGCGGGCAGGAGAAGGCCTCCTTGAATATGCGCGCGGGGAAAGGGCCGTCAACATAAGCCATCCGGTTGAGATAATCGGAAACATTGGTCATCTCAATAAACGCGGCGGAGTCCACGCCGAACTGATGACGTATCTTCTCGCGGGAGAGTTTTGCGGTTTCAAAAAGCAGATACACAAATATCATCAGCGTGGGAATCACCAGCACGGCCGGTATCAGAAGCTGGCCTTTTCGGTTGAGGAATTTTGCCGCCGCAAAACCGGACATATGCCCCCGCCGCTACACGTTTGCGCCGATGACCGCGCCTATTATGGTGAATATCGCGCCCGCTATCCTCATGTGAAACAGCGACACAAACATCAGAAACATCCCCGCCACGGTGGCAAGAATCAGAAGGTATTCCACCGTGTTCTGCCCCCGCTCGGACATGCGACGCGGACGCGCCGGCCCATTCCCCGCTGACAGCAGCAGGAAACCCGCCAGTCTCGCAACACGTTCAACCACGCGCGCAGGCTGTCTTATCGCCATACCTGATATTCATGTTATACATCCGCAACGGCCTGGTGTCCATATCGCGCCGGGCCTCAAGGACAGGGACGGAGCCGCAACCCTCTGTTGAGGCGGGCGCTCCCATCCCCCGGAACACGCTATTCGTCGTCCGTTTCTTCCGCCGGAATCCTGGAGCTTTCAGCCGAAATCAGGCCTTTTTCTATCGCCTTGACCACGGCCTCCGTCCTGCTGGTTACGCACAGCTTCTGGAAGGAGCTGTTGAGATGGTTTTTAATGGTCTTGACGCTGCAACCCATGCCGGCGGCTATTTCCTTGTTGCATTTGCCCTCGCCCAGCAGCGCCATGACGCGCAGCTCCGTCTTGGTGAGCGTCTGGCTGGCCCGCCCGCCCGGCGCGCCGTACTGCTGGAAACTCTTGACCAGCCTGGGCATCATCGCCTGCGGGATCATCATGCCTTCAAACGCAAAAGTCTTTAGCGCGTTGACCAGTTCCGCCGCGGGCAGCATCTTGGAGAGGTAGCCGTTGGCTCCGGCCTGTATGGCCTCCATCACATGCGCCTCGTCCTCAAAGCTGGAGAGCATCAGTATGTTGACGTTGGGCAGCTTCTCGCGCACCTGCCTGGTGGCCGAGATGCCGTCCAGCTTGGGCAGCTTGATGTCCATCAGAATGACATCGGGATTTGTCTTCTCGGCCATGCGGACGGCCTCCAGCCCGTCGGAAGCCTCGCCAGCCACCTTTATGAACTTCTCGTTTTCCAGCAGGTCCTTGACGCCTTCGCGGAACAGCGTCTGATCGTCGGCTATCAGCACGGTGATTATTTTTCTGGGCATGACCCCTCCTTGGCGTTGACATCTTCCGCGGCGGAAGCCGCCGGCAGCGTGAAATTGAACGCGGCGCCTTTGCCGGAGCCTTCGCTTTCCACCCAAATCCTGCCGCTGTGGCTGGTGATTATCTCTTTTGCTATTGAAAGCCCAAGCCCCAGCCTGCCCTTCTGGGAACTCCCCCCCGGCTCGCCCTGGTAGAAGCTGCGGAACAGCTTTGGCAGCACTACGGGGTCTATCCCCTCGCCGCTGTCGCGCACGGAGACGCTGACCTCGTCGGCGCCTGCGGGCTCCACGGTAACCGTTATGGCGCCGCCGCGCGGGGTGTGGCGCACCGCGTTTTCCAGAAGGTTCAGAAGAACCTGGGTCAGCCGTCTGCGGTCGGCGCAGACCATGACGGATTCCATGCCCGGCAATATATTCTCGTTTACCGAGATGTCTTTCTGGCTGGCGCGGGCGCGCGGGCCTTCTATAAGCTCGGAAACCATGGTGGCCACCGAGAAATAGTTTTTTTCCAGCCGGAACTTGCCCTGCTCTATGGAGGCCCAGTCCACCAGGTCGTTTATAAGCCGGGAAATCTGGCTTATACCGTTGACTATGAAGACTATCTTTTTCTGCTGGTCCTCGCTGGGCTTTATGTCGGAAACCAGCATCTCAAAGCTGATTTGCAAAGTCATCAGCGAATTGGACAGGTCGTGCGAGGACATGGACAGGAACTTGGACTTCATGTCGCTAAGCCGGGTAAGCTCCTCGTTTTTCTTCTGCAACTCAGCCACCAGGCCGCGTATGTCCTGCTCCAGCCGCAGTTTTTCAAGCGCCTTGCGTATGGCGCGCTTGAGATAGCTGAAATCCACCGGCTTTATCAGAAAATCGTAGACGGATTCCTGAATGGCGCGCACCGCCGTGTCCAGCGAGGCGTGCGCGGTCATCATCAGAATCTGGCTGTCCTGGTTCAGCCGCCTTATATCGCGGCTTATGTCTATGCCGGTCTTGTCGGGCAGATTGAAATCCATCAGTATGATTTCAAAAAACTCCGCCGCGACGCAGTTCATCGCCTGCGCGCCGTTGGCGGCCTGGGTTACCTGATAACCCTCCATCTCCAGCAGATCCTGGAGGGTTTCGCGCAGATGAGCGTCGTCGTCAACTATTAAAATCCTGGCTTTTGTCATATTGTTATTGCGGCCTGGCGCACAGCGGCAGATACAGCCGAAATGTCGTGCCCCTGCCCGGCTCGCTTTCAACCTCCACTTGGCCTTTGTGCCTATCCGCCGCTTTTCTGACCACGGCAAGCCCCAATCCGGTGCCGCGCGCCTTGGTGGTGAAAAACGGCGCGAAAATCTTTTCCAGCACGTCCTGCGGGATGCCGGGGCCCATATCACTTATGGCGATGACCGCCATGCCGTTTTCGGCGGAGGTGGACACCGCAAGCCTGCCCTGCTGCGGCATAACCTCAACGCCGTTGCCTATTATATTGCGCACGGCCTGCTTTATCTCCTCCGCGTCTATATTGACCCACAGGTCCTGCGGCGCGAAATTCCGCACAACCTCCACATGCGCCGGGAACGGATACGATTCAAGCAAATCCGACATATAGCTGTTAAGGGCGACCGGCTTGAGCATCAGGTCGCGCGTGCGGGCAAAGCCCAGTATCTCGTTTATGATGCCGTTGGCCTGCTGTATCTCGGACTCTATTATCCCGATGTGCTTGGCCACCTTCGGGTCCAGCCCGGACGCCGCGCCCAGCTTGGTCTTTATGAAATAAGTGGAATTGTTGATGACCGCCAGCGGATTGCGTATCTCATGGCCCACGACGGAGGCCATCTGTCCTATGGCGGCAAGCCGCTCCTTCTTGATAAGCTCGTCCAGCGCGGCCTTCAGCTCCCGCGTGCGGGCCTCCACCCGGGTTTCAAGAGAGCTGTTGAGCTGCTCCATCTCCTCCTTGGCGGACATAAGCTCGGCTGTTTTAATGCGCAGCGAATCGCTCATCTGGCCGAATGCGCGGCCCAGGTCGCCTATCTCGTCGTTGGGCATCTTTATTTCCGGCAGGTCCTCGAATTTTCCCTCTCCCAGCATGGCGGCGGCCCGGCGCAATTGCTGTATCGGCAGCACTATGAAATAAGACACCAGATACCCCAGAAACAGCACCACCCCCACCAGCACCGCCAGCGCGCGCGCGCTCTTGAACACCAGGGCCGAGGACGTCTTGTCGGCCACCGAGGCCGGCTGCTGCAAATACACCAGCCAGCCCAGCGAACGCACCTCGGCATAAGAGCAAAGCACCCGCTCCCCGCCGGCAAGGGTCAGTTCCATCCCCCCCTCCCGCTCGGAATTATGCAGCAACACGTTGGCCACCTCCGGCGCAAGCTGCGCGCCGGGCTTGAACGCGGTCTCCATATCCGAATGGGCGACAAGGAAGCCGTCCGGCGCGATGATGGCCGCCTGCGATTTGGAGTTTTCAGGAAATCCGGTTTTCAGAATGCTGCTTATGGCGTTAAGACTCAGCTTGGCCATCAGCACGCCGGCGGGACGGCCCGTGTAGCCGTTGTAAAGCTGGGCCGCCACAATCATTTCCGGGTACTGGCCCTTGAACCGGCTGAGCGAGCCCATGTAATCGCCCCCGCGCATTGCCGCGGCGAAAAACGGCTCCTTTGAAAAATCGCGCAGCGGCGTCGTCGACATCTCGGCAAAGCGCGCAACGCGCAGCACCTCATGGCCCGCCTCGTCCGCCACGGCAAGCTCCAGCAGCGCCGCGTGAATTTGCATAAGCCGGTTCATCACGGCCTGTTTTCCGGCCAGATTCTGCGATTGGAATTCAGACTGCCGCGTGGCATTGACCAGCACGTCGCGGAAGGTGGCGACGTAGCTGTAGACCATGTCGGTCAGGCCGGAGGCCAGAGCGCGCTGGTCGTTTAGCAGCGCCTCCTTTACTATATCCTTGCTCTGTGTGAGGGTATAGTAGCCGACAATGACAAGCGGCCCCAGCGAGACAAGCAGGAGCACGAACAGAAACTTGTAAAACAGCTTTCCGCGGACCGGATATGTTTCCATCGTATGCGGTCCGCCCGGCTTTAACGCCGGGCGGACGTCTTTGCGTCAGCCGACAACACCCGTTCGGGTGCAGAAACCGTTATTTTCCGCAACTGCCCGCATTCGCGGCGGACACAGGCTGTATTTTCTCAAACCCCGGCGTTTTTTTCAACGCCTCCGCCCCGCCTATGACGGAGCGCCCCTCCCACACAAAGGTGGGGGAGCCGTTTATATTCATTTCTTTCGCGAGAGCGGCTTCCGCCTCCAGCAGCGGCCTGGCAGAGTCGAAGGCTGTTATTATCCGCTGCGGGTCTATACCGGCGGCAGAAGCGGCTTTGTCCCAGAGGCTGGAATGGTAATCCTTGTTGCGCTCGGCCAGGTATTTCCAGAATTTGTCCGGATAATCCCTGGCGATGATAAGCTGGCGCAGATTCTCCTCCCATTCGGCGGAGCCGTGCATGCTGGAGAATTGCACAACGCCATCCTTGTCTTTCTCCGCATCAAGGATGTAATGCACCTGCACGGTAGTTCCCTGCGGAAGCAGATTTTTTTCCATCGCATCCATTATGGTCCGCTCGGCCAGCACGCCGTAGGGGCACATGGACATCACATATAAATCAAGCTGCCCCGGCTTTCTGTCCCTGCCGATAAACACGCCTTCACCCGCGCCGTGGTCGAAAACTATATAGCCTCCGGATTTCCTGGCCATGCCCCGTTCAAGGGCGGATTGAAAGGCGGTTTCAACCGCCGTGCTGGTCTCAACCGCGTACAGCGGCAGGAAATCCATTTTCAATTCCTTCAGGCCCGGTATTTTACGCGCGTTTTCGTAAAGCACGGTCGCAAAATTGACCTTCATGCCGGACAGCGCCCTGTTCAGCGAGGCCGAAAATTCCTTGTCCTCCGGCGCGGAAACCGCCCCGCTGGACACGACCACCCATACCTTCACCGGCAACGTAGCGGCCTGTTTGGCGGCCTTGGCCTCGTAAAACCTTTCCGCGGCGGGCAGCCGGCGGTTGAACTCGCCGAAAAGCGAAACCAGCGAATATTCGCCGTCATACCTGCTGCCGGCAATAAGCAACGCCGTGGAAGTTATTTTTCTGCCGGTGACGGATTTGTAGGCCGCCTCCAGCGCATTTTCGCCCTCCCTGGCGTAGAGGGCTTCAAGTTTTTCCGGATTTATGCCGGCATAGGCGGCGGCTTCCGCCCAGGTGCCGGGGCCGTAGCTGAACAGT
Source organism: Elusimicrobiales bacterium (assembly GCA_041651175.1). NCBI lineage: Bacteria > Pseudomonadati > Elusimicrobiota > Elusimicrobia > Elusimicrobiales > Elusimicrobiales bacterium. Next base: position 35,716 of record JBAZJT010000012.1, read on the forward strand.
TTGGCGTTCATATAATCCCACACCTGGCCGGGAAAATGCCTGGCCACAACCGCCAGCCGCTTTGAATCCGCGATATCGCTTTCGCCGCGCGGAGAAAACCATTTCCCGTCTTTTTTCGCGGCCAGCGGCGTGATTGTCAAGTCCAGCTTCCCGCCCATCCGCTGCTTGAGCGCGCCCATGAACATGAACATCTGCCAGGTATTCTGGTCCAGCCCGCCCCACACAATTTCAGCGCGCACGACGCTTCCGTTCGTCCCTGCGGCATGGGCCGGTTTGACCGGGGCCTGCGCGGCGGCTGCGGCGCAGGCAGCGGCGGCGAACACGGCTGCAAAAACCAGTCTTCTCATTTTTTCTCCTTTTGCGAAAGCAGCCTGCGGATTGCGGCGGCAAGCTCGCGCACGTCAAACGGTTTTGTCAGATAATCCCCCGCGCCCAGCGCAAAGCCCTGCTTCTTCTCCTCATCGGTTAGCGAGCGCCCCGTCATCAGTATCACGGAGGCAGAGGGAACCACTTTTTTTATGCTGGCGCAGAAGGCGAACCCGGTCGCGTCGGGAAGCTGAAAATCCGTCAGCGCGGCGTCCGGCGCGAGATGCGCGGCAAGCCGTATGCCGTCTGCCGCAGTGCCGGCATGGGCGCAGTTGAACCCCTCCAGCTCCAGCGTCTCGCACAGACCCTCGGCGAAATTGGCGTCGTCGTCCACCACAAGCACGATGTTTTTGTTCGTATCCATAAGCAGGCTTGGCGTTGTCCGGGCCGCCGGCCAGATCAGGCCGGGGTGCCGGTCCCGTCCCCGGAGCCGGAGGCCGCCGCGTTTTGCGAGGCATCCTGCGCCGGCGCGGAATCGTCGCCGGGCCGGCTTTCGGCGGCAGGCGGCTGCGCCGCTTCCGGCGCCTCGGGAGATTCCTCCGCCGCCTCCAAATTCAGGCAAAGGCCGCGCAGCCCCAGCGCGGTCAGCAAATTGTATATAAACGCCGCGCCCAGCATCATCGCCAGCACCAGCAGCATATATATGACGCCGAACGTGCCCGCCGCCGTCAGCCTGGCGCGCAGGCTCATCGGGTCCATAAGCTCGTTGGGGGCGACAAGGAAGGCCAGCGCTCCGCCGACCAGCCCCATAAGCAGCAGCACCACCGGCACGGGCGACAGCACTATGGATGCCAGCGGCAGGTGTTTTATCTCGTATTTCATGTTCTCCTCCTGAATTTTTCCGCCGTAACGCCGTTTCCGCCGCGGCTGCCCGCCCCGGCGGAAGCGGAACTGCGCAAGCCGCTATTTGGACAGCGGCTCGAAAATTATCAGCGTGCGCTTCAAAGTCCCTTCGGACTGCACCTGAACGGCGCGGACATGGGCCGGCTCTCCCTTGAAGGTAGTGTCGCCTTCAACGGAGGTCTGCGTGGTCTCCATCGCCATGCCTATAAGTTTTAGAACGTCCTGCTGCTGGCTGTCAACTACATCCAGCAGGTGCAGCTTCTGGCCGGGCACCGCCGACATTTCAAAGTTGGCATACAGCACGTTGTTGTCCTCGTCCACCACTATGGCGCGGGAGCCTCTTTTGACGGCGGTCGTCAGCACCGCCTGCCACCAGGCCTGCTCGTGCGCGTGGCGCTGCCGGTCCCGCTCGGTTATGTCGCTTAGCTCCACGCGCACCTTGTCCAGAAACAGCGCCACGGACTCGGCCAGTTCGCCTATTTCGTCGCGGCGGCGGGCGAATTTGATTTCAAAGCTCTTGGTGGAGATGTTGTCTATGCTGTCGCGCAGCACGGACAGCGGCGTTATCACATAATGGCTTAAAAACAGGTAAAGCGGAATGCCAAGCAAAAGCAGCACCCCCGCCGCGCCCACTATGTACTTGCGCATGGCGGAGCTTATAATCCGCTCCGACCCTTCGCGCGAAACCAGCAGATCCAGCACGCCGATTATCACGTTTTCGCGCGCGCGCAGCGGAATTGCTATCTCGTAAAACGGCTGCCCGCGCACCAGATACACTTTCGGATTGCCCGAATAATACGCCTGCGAAACGGCGTTGGTTGCCAGCCCTATCTCCTTTTCATAATCATCCAGCATCATGCCTATGTATTTGGCATGCTTGTGCCAGCGTATGGAGCCTGCGCCGCTGATATAGATTATCTCGGCGATGCGGTTGTCGTTGCGGAACCAGTTCATCACGTCGTACTCGTCCAGCGTGATGACGCGCGGGCTGCGTATGAGCCCGGCGGTAAGATCCGCCGTCTTGAGGCGCGCCATCTCTATAACGTCGTTTTTGAGTTTTTCGTCAAAAGTCCACTTGAAGAGGTTGTAATAGAACACCCCTCCAAGCACCATCACATAAATGCCCACCAGCCCGAACCATACGAACCATTTCGCGGAAAGCTTCATTTATGCACCTATTGCCCGCCGCCGTACATCTGGTCCACGCGCTTGAGACCGGCGTCCGCGTCGGAACTGCCGGGATCCAGTTGCTTGGCCAGCGTCCATTCGTTGCGGGCCTTCTCGTAATCGCCGTCCTGGAAAAATTTCAGGCCGTTCTGGAAATGCTGGGAGGAGGCGCGCCTGTTCTCCTCGCTTACGCCCCCGGCCGGGCCACCCGTCTTTTCCACTCCGGCGGCGTTTTCTCCCAGTTGTCCGGCAATATCCTGCTTGGCGACCTCTTCCGCTTCCTTACGCTCGCGTTCGGCGGCCTCCTCGGCGTCGCGCTTGGCCTTTTCGGCCTTTTCCCTGCGGTACTCTTCCTCACGCTGCATCTGCTCCCTGGCGCGGGCTATAAGCTGCCCCACATAGGCCGAATCATAACCCCAGTCCCTGGCCTTGCCCCAGCTGCCGATGGCGCGAGTGTAAAGCCGCGCGGCGTAGAACTTCCTGCCCTCGTCCACATATGTTCCGGAAATCCCGTCGCGCACCTGGGCCACCAGCTTCTGGGCGCGGCCGTCGCCCGGGGAATAATCAAGCACGGTTTTGAGCGTGGCATAAGATTCCAGGTATTTGCCCTTGCCGTAAAGCTCCAGCGCGGCTTTGAACCTGGTGTCGGCCATCTGGCGGCGCAGCTCGCTTTCGGCCCAGGCTATGCGGGGGGGCAGGCTTCCGTCGTCCGAATCCATAAGCAACGCGTTATACCAGTGGTTCAGGGCGCAACGCATGTCGCCGCGCTGGTAGCACTGCTGGCCGCGCGCCACATAATCCGCCGCGATTTCCCCGCGAATCTGACGAAGGAATTCCAGCGCCTTCTTGTCCCCGGGGGACAGCTTGAGCAGTTCCTCCAGCTTGTTGGCGGCCTCCACCTTTCTGCCGGATTCGTGGAGTGCCGTGGCCTCGTCCATCCTGGCTTTAATCAGCGCGCGTCTGGCCGCCGCCGTGCCTACGGGGCCGATAACAGTGCAGGCCTGCGCAAGCACCTGGGCATCGGTGTAGGAAGGATCTATGGCGGCGATTTTGCCCGCCAGTTCCTGCGCCCGCGCACAGTCGCCACGGCGGTAATACTCCAGCGCGTCGGCATAAATGCCTTCCAGCATTTTACGCTGTATCTTCTGCTTCTCCAGCTGAACCGTGGTGAGAAACTGCCTCTTTTCCTCAAGTCCCGACACCGAGCCAAGCCCCAGCTTGCTAAGCCCCAGAAACAACCCCTCCATGCTGGTAGCGCCGCCGGACGCGGGCGCGGAGGCGCGCGCGCAAACGGCAACCGCCGCCGTGGCGGCGGCGGCAATCAGCACAGCGCGCGCGAAGCGGGGAAAACCCATATATTAAAACGGCATTCCTCCCTTTAGCAGATCGCTTACCATGGGCGCGAGCATGAGTATAAACACCGTCGGAAATATGAACACGAAAAGCGGAATTAACATCTTTGTGGAAGCCTGCGCCGCCAGCCGCTCGGCGCGGTTGATGCGCCGGAAGCGCATGTCGGACGAGAAATTGCGCATCAGGTCCACCAGGCTGGTGCCCAGCTCGTCGGACTGTATGATGAGGCCCACGAAAGAGCGCACTTCCTGCAGCCCGGTGCGCAGCGCCATGCGCCGCAGCGCCTCCCGGCGGGAACGGCCCAGTTGCACCTCGTGCAGCATCATCTCCACCTCAAATTCAAGCGCGGTCCTGACGGGTGTGGTTTTTATAATCCTCTCAAAAGCGGTCATGTAGTCTATGCCGGCTTCTATGATAAGGGCCGCCAGATCCACCAGCGTCGGGAAGTTGCCCAGAATCTCCTCCTGGCGCTTCTGAATCCTGCCAAGAAATATCAGGTCCGGGAACATGAATCCCAGCGGCGCCAGGGCGATAAAATAGGCCGAGCCGGTTATAAGCACCGCCACCGTCGGCACCACCACCCCCACAATTTCCTTGAGGTGCAGCATTTGCAGCGCGTCCGGCTTGGTGGGGCTGCCCAGCAGCATGTGCATGGTTTCCAGCTTGGTCTGCATGCCCATGCGCTTTGCCAGGAACAGGTCTATCTTGTCCAGCATTCCGCCGTCGGGATCCAGCTTGTCAAAGACGGAGGTGCCTTTTACGGCTTTTTCCTTGACCAGGTCGCTAAGCGACGCCTCGTCCTTGGGCGGCGGCGCGAAAAAACGCTGCACCAGCACGAAAACCGCCATCGTGCTGATAACCGCCAGCACCAGCATCACCACATATGCCGCGTCAAGCTGCCCCATGATTTACACCTTTATGTTGCCCAGGCTCTGCACCACTTTCATGCCTATGGCTATCCACACCGCGCAGAAAAACAATACGCCCGCGCCTATCGGGGTGAAATAGAACTTGGACATAAGCTCGCCCTGGAACATGAACATTATGCCCAGCATTATCCAGGGCATTATGCCCACCACTATGGACTGTATTTTCTGCTGGGCGGTGAGGGATTTCACCTTCTCCTCCAGCTTGCTTTCCTCGCGAATATAGTCCACTATGCGCTCGAAAATCTTGGTGAGGTTGCCGCCCACCTGGCGCTGAAGCACTATGGCGCGTATCATATAGGCCAGCAGGCGGCTGGCGACGCGCTCCTCCATGCCTTCCATCGCGCGCTCAAAGGTGGCGCCGAGCTGGTAGTTTTTAATGACAAGCCCGAACTCCTCGGAAATGGGCGCCTGCAGGTCGCGCGCCACAAGGTCAAACCCCTGCACTATGTCCAGACCGGATTTGAGCGAGTTTGAAAGCAGTATTATCGCGTCCATGAGCTGGACGTCTATCTTTCTGCCGCGCCGCAGCTTGAGCGAGTTCAGCACCCACATCGGCATATGCAGCCCCAGATAGAGCCCCATGCCGGTAAGGCCGAAAAACGCCAGCAGGCTGCCGGAAAACGCGCCGCCTATCATGAACACCACCACCGGCGTCATCACCAGATACTGCACCCTGACGCGCAGGAACTGCCTGTTGAAAGCGTCCGTCCAGGCGGTAACGCGGGTCATGTAATCCTCGGCCAGGCGGTTGAAGCCCTCGTCGTCCTTGCCTATCACCTTGCGCACGCCGAAAAAGATAACCAGCACGCCCAGCAGCTTGAGCGCGACGGGAATATATTCGTCCAGAGGGGACGGCTCCACCTTCACTTTCTGGTGGCGAGGCGGCCCGAAAAGCTGCGAAAACGCACCCTGGCTGAACGTGGCGGTCATGTTCACGGCATTGTTGAAGCGGGTGTTATTGTTGCTGGAAATAGATTCCGCCACGGCTTCCATCTGGCGCATGATGGAATCGTAATACGACATCAGCGTCCTGCCGCGGCCATTCATCGCGTCATGCTGGTGCGCGCGGTAAATACGGTCCAGCGACATCTGGTAGCGCACCCTTATGTCCGCGTATTCCTTTATCAGCAGGCCCGGCGGTATGCCTTGGCCGCCTTCAAACTTGTCGCGCGCGGGGAAGGTGCGTTTTGTCAGGTCGAAAAACGAGTAAAGCAGCGAAATGGGGGTCTGCCAGAGGTTGGCTTCGCTCAAATCGCCCTCCACCGGGTCCCGCCAGGCTTTTTTGGACATCATGGAAGGAAGATTGTCCTCAAACCAGCGGGGAATGTGATAGCGGTACTGCCCTCCGCCGCAGACAAGAGTGAAATCGTTGAATTCGGCCTTGCGGGCGGGATCGTAGTAGTAGAAGAAAAGCTGCATCTTCTTGGCGGCGCAGTCCACATTGTTGTAGCGCGCCTGCCGTCCGGCGTCGGCTCCGAATATCTGCGCTCCGGCGGCGACAGCAAACGCGGCCAGCCACGCCAGCGCCAGGACCTGAACCCGAATCTGCATTCTCATCTCCGGCGGACCTTCTTCTGCTCGTCGGTCCAGAAGGCGTCTATCGGAACCTGTATGCCCTTGGCCGCGAATTCGGGATAGAACTTGGGCGGGTCGCCCGTGGGCGAGAATTTGCCTATGACCTTGCCGCGCTCGTCCACGCCCACCTGGGTGTAACGGAAAATATCGTGCGTCAGAATCTGGTTCTCCTCGCGGCCCGTAACCTCGGTGATATAGGTAACCTTGCGCGAGCCATCGCCGAAACGGGTGAGCTGCACCACCATGTGCACGGCGGAGCATATCATCTCGCGCAGCGCCCAGATGGGCAGTTCCGCGCCGGCCAGCAGGCACATCGCCTCAAGACGGGTGAAAGTGTCGCGCGGGTTGTTGGCGTGGATGGTGGTCAGCGAGCCTTCATGGCCCGTGTTCATCGCCTGCAACATGTCCAGCGCCTCGGCGCCGCGGCACTCCCCGACCACTATGCGGTCGGGGCGCATGCGCAGGCAGTTCTTTACAAGGTCGCGTATGGTGATTTCGCCCTTTCCCTCTATGTTGGGCGGCCTGCTTTCAAGACGTATCCAGTGATTCTGCTGAAGACGCAGTTCCGCGGTGTCTTCCACGGTGATGATGCGCTCGTCCTCCGGGATATAGCTGGAGAGCGCGTTAAGAAAAGTGGTTTTACCGGTGCCGGTGCCGCCGCTGACTATGATGTTCTTGCGCAGCAACACGCAGGCCTTCAGGAAGTCCATCGCCTCGCGGCTGATGGATCCGAGCCGGTAATAATCCTCCGGTCCCAGCGGTTTCTGCGAGAAGCGGCGTATGGTAAGCGTGGGGCCGGAAACCGCCAGCGGCCTTATGATGGCGTTAACGCGCGAGCCGTCTCCCAGCCGGGCGTCCACCAGCGGGACGGATTCGTCTATGCGCTTGCCCAGCGGCGAGACTATTCTTTTTATCACCTGGACTATATGGTCCTCGTCGCGGAAGTGAACCTTGGTATGGACTATTTTGCCTGAGCGTTCCGTGTAGACCCTGTCCGGCGCGTTCACCATGACTTCCGATATGGACGGGTCGCGCATCAGCTCTTCCAGCGGGCCAAGTCCCAGGATTTCGTCCATCAGTTCGCTGACAAAACGTATGCGCTGCTCGCGGCTGAGCTGGAGATTGGGCTGCTTGCCCAGCAGCTGGTCGGCTATGCTGGAGACTTTGGCGCGGGTTTCGGCATTGGCGGCGGCATTGTCGCTTATCCTGATATGCTCTATCTCAAGCATCTTGATGACGTCGCGGTGCACCTGCTGTTTCAATTCCTCCCAGAACGCCGGCACCGCCACCAGCGGCGCCGACGAGGCGGACTGGGCCTGCTCCTGCGCCGCGCTCTGCGACTGCTGGGGCACCACATGCACGCCCCCGCCGATAGACTTGGGCGTGGCCCACAGCGCGCTGGCTGCCTGGGTAAAATCCTCGTCCGAAACGGCGGAAGCCCAGTTTTTTTCTATCGGCTGAACATTGAGAACGCGGCTAAGCAGCATCCGCAGCCCCTTGACCCACAGCGACTGCGGCTGCTCCACCACCTCCAGCTTGAGCTGGTTGGCCAGGAACGGAATGCTTTCCTCCCACGGCAGGAACACCAGCACTTTCTTGTTGAGCTGGTTGAAAAATTTCTCTATCTCCTCCGGCTCTATGGAGCCGGGCAGGTCGTAGCGGTTGCAGATGACCTCAAAACGGTCCAGAGGGAAATGCATCTCGCGGTAATCCTGGAACATGCCCACGGTGGCGTTGAGGTGCGCGCGCGACGGCTCCGTCACCCACATCACTATGTCGGAGATGTCAAAGGCGAAGGTCTGCATCGGGAAATTGGATTCAACGTCCAGAAAAATGTCAAAAGTCTGGGACAGCTTGGACAGCATCGGCAGCATCACGCGGGGCGAAATTTTCTGTATGTCGGAGCGTTTGGTGGCCAGCGGCAGCACGCCCACCCCCCATTGCGAGATGGGGATTTTGCCTTTTAGCAGGCCGCCGGCTATGGTGAGCGACTGCGCGCCCAGGCTGCGCACCAGATCCGCCACCGAAGGCGGGTTAAGCCCCAGAAACTGCGCATGCTCGCAGCGGGCCAGCGGGTCCAGCGGGACAATCAGCACCGTCCTGCGCTGTATGCCCGCCCATGCCAGCGCGAGGTTGAGGGCTATGGTGGTCTTGCCCACCCCCTCCTTGGGACCGGCGAAAACTATTATCTTGGACTGCGCCGCCGAACTTTGCGTTGGCGTGTCAACCATACTATTTCACAAGCTCCACCGTTACAAACAGAAACAGCGACGTCTGGGTTTCCACCACGTCGGTCTGCTTAAACAGCAGCCCCAGCAGCGGTATTTTGCCCAGGAACGGCACGCGCGAGACCGACACGTTGCGCGTGCTCTGCTTGAGGCCGCCCAGCACCATGGTCTCGCCGCTTTTAAGCTCCACCTCGGTCTGGAGCTGGCGGGTTACCATGGAAGGCACCGTGGTGTTCTGCACCGTAACAGTCTTGGAATAATCGGGGTTGGAAACTTCAAGCTGAAGCTGCACGTCTATGGCGTTCTTTTTCTCCGGCATGACGACGGGCAGGATATTCAGTATGACGCCGTATTTCTTGTAATCGGCGCCGACGCCCTGATTGTTGGTATAGGGAATCGGTATCTCTCCGCCCACCACGAAATTGGCCTGCGTGCCGCTTTTTGTCAGCACTTTGGGATTGGAGAGGATTTGCGCCCTGCCTTCCTGCTCCATCAGCTTCAGCGAGGTGGCAAGGCCGGTTTTGCGTTCAAAATCGCCGATTCTGAATATGCCGGGTATGGAGGTTTCGGCGAAATCAAACTGCTGGTTCCAGGTGAAGCCCTTTGTGGTTTGCTCGGAGCCGGATATTTCAACGACATCCGCGCTGACGGCCACGATGTCCGCGCCCGGAGCGTCCTGCGCCGATGCCTGCGGCGCGGCAAGCGCCGCCGCCCATGCCGCTATAAGCGGCACGGGCAGCAGCAATTTCGCGGAGCGGTATTTTTTCATGTTACTTGGGCGTAAAGAGCTTCTTGAAGCTGGCCATTTCCATGGCGTGCATTTCGGTGTCGCCCAGACCGCGCACGACTATGGCGATTTTGCCCACTTCCTGCGCCAGCGCCAGATACTGCACCTCTATCGGGTTAAGGGCAATGCTGACGGAGCCGCGCTCGGCGAAAGCGGCCTCTGTCTCCTCTTTCTTCTCTTTTGAAGCGGCCAGCTTGGCATCCATCCCCTGGCCCAGGTTGCTGCCCACCCCCAGCACCAGCACATTCTGAAGTATGGTGGCGGTAACCTTTTCCTTGCGCCCGTCTGCCATCACGGCGTCAAAGGTAACCAGCACATCCACCCTGTCGCCGGGTTTGACAAGTTTGAGAATGTCATTGTCCGCCGAAAGTATGGAGCCGCGGAATCCGGGCGGTATTTTCACGCTCAGTCCGGATTCGGGGCTGAGCTCCATCAGCGCGTACTGGGTTATCTGGTTGCCCTTGGGGATGCGCACGGCGGTAACGAGGTTGACCAGCTTTTTTACGTCCGCGAAAGAGACCACCTCATACGAGTCCGCCTGCATGTACTGGGCCGGGACGTCTTCCACCGCTATCAAATCTTCCTTGAGGACGGTGCGCGGTGGCAAATCCGCGTTGGCCACTATCACTTTCTTCATGGTATAAGACTGGCGCAGCGCGTTTTCCTTGCTGGTAAGCACCATCCAGTATATCATCGCGGCGCCAATCGCCAGAATAAGAGGAATCAGCATCCCTTTCTTTTCCATCACCAGCTCCTTGATGTTGAGGCGCGCGCGCCCCTTATCAGTCAAACACCGGTTTTTCTATGGGCATGCGCACCGTCGCGGTTATCCTTTTGCGCCCCCTCATGCCCGAAGAGGCCAGAATCACGTTCGGCCCCGGAAAAACAAGCTTCGCGTTATATGTCAGCGAAACCACTATATCCTCGTTAAGATGCGCGCCCACCGTAACCTGCGGGTCCACTCCGGTGGCCTCCGTCTTGACGCCCAACTGCGTTCCGCCGGCGGGGAACATCTGCTTGAGCGCAGCGTACATTTTGCCGCGCGCCAGGCTTATGTTGGAAGAGGCCACGCGCGACGAGCCCTGATTCGGCCCCGCCACCAGCGAGCCTATCCTGGCAAGCTCGTAGGCGCAGTGATGCACCAGTATGGTCTGGAACGCTATATTGCCTATCTCCATGATGAAAAACATCATCAGCACGAAAATCGGCAGTATAAGCAGCAGTTCCACCACCGTCTGCCCGCGCCGCCGCGCGCGCGCCAGCGCGCCGGTAATAGGCGCGCCGAGACTGCAATTGAATGCGGCGACGGGCATAAGTCTCCCCGCCGGACGGGTTACTGCGTGCTAACGGCGTTTCCCGTCCCGGCCGAGGCGTTGGTAACCGCGGCATTGGTTATCATCGCCGATATTTCCAGAAACAGCTTGGGTATGTACCTTTTAAGCGCCGCTCCGGCGATAAGCACAACGCCGACAATGACCGTAAGCATCAGCAGATATTCCACAGTGTTTTGTCCGCGCCTGCCTATCTTTTTCATAAATAGCTCTGCCACCGTGGGGCGCAGCCGCCCCCGCAACTATTGCCCGCCGCCAGCGCCCAGCGAACCGGCCGCACCGGTTATCATGTTCTGAATCTGCGCGAACAGACCGGGCATAAACCGTTTTATGGCAGCTCCGGCGATAAGCACCACACCGACGATGACTGTAAGCATCAGCAAGTATTCCACAGTGTTCTGACCGCGCTCGCTCTTAAGCCATTTTTTCATACACACCTCTCTGGTTAATATCCCGCAAAATCACCACGGGTCCTGCTTGTACATCGTCAAAACTATACGCGCGCCGCCTTTGAACGCGCCCAGCAGATACCAGCCGAAAAAGCGGTACATCGCGGCGAACGTTATCACAAGCGCGACGGTGGTCAGCAGATATTCCACCGTCGTCTGCCCACGCGGTCTCCTGTCCGCCGCGGCGCGCAGGCCAGTTATAATATACCCTACTATACTCATAAAGTCAAAAAGCGATCTTCACCGAAATCTGGGTGGCCTTGCCCAGAGCGCCATAGGGCGCGACCGCGAAATCCATCCCGATGCCGTAGCCCGCCAGTTCATTGGAGTAAAATCCCGCCCCCAGCGAAATGTCCGATATGCGGTTGAGCCCCAGTGTCTTGAGCATCCCGTCATCGTAATTTTCGCCGGTGTCGTCGTTGTCAAAATAGCCGGCGCGTAAAGAGAATTTGCCCACCTGGATAAGGCTTTCCGGCAGGGTTATCTCGGCGCCGAAGCCTTTGCGGGTTCTGCTGTCGGAGGGCGTCTCTATCTCTCCGGAGACGGTGATGTAATCGTTTATCACCCAAGCCGCGCCGGTGCGCATCATCTGCACCACATCTCCGGTGGCGCCCAGATTCTGAAGCGACATGCCCAGCAGCAGCCTGTCAAAAAGCCTGGCCTTGGCGCCGAGGTCAAAGCACATGCTGGAATAGTTGCTGCCGTCATTGCCCTCGGAGACGCGCTTTAGCGCTCCTCCCAGCATGAATTTTTCCTTGAAAAACGCGCGCGACAGCGCGACCGAACCGAACGTGTTGTTGACCGACACGGTTTCGGTATTGCCGCCCATGCCGTAGATGTCGCGCACGTCGAAATTGTCTATGCTCAGATACGCGAAATTGACGCCCACAACCCACGAGCCCATCGGCTGCGCATAAGCCGCGTAATTGCCGCCGTAATCCTGGAACCAGCTTATGTGCGAAAACGCCAGTTCCCGCTGCGAAACGGTGGCCAGCGCGGCGGGATTCCAGGACAGCCCGTCCGCCCCTTCCGCCAGCGCGGTATAGGAATGGCCCAGCGCGGTGCCGCGCGCGCTGCCTATGGGCAGCTTCATAAACGCGCCCGCGCCGCTGCCCGCGCCGCCCCCGGCCATAACGGCCTGGCAGGCCAGCGCCACCGCCGCCGCGGCAGCCGCAATTTTTAAAATCACCGGTTTTGCCATAGTGCCGCCAAACCCCTATTGCAGCGTATACGTAAACCTCGGACACTTGTAGCCGGACGGGGGTGTCGGCCCCGTATTATCCGGCAGCAACAGCTTTCTGACCACCTGGCACACCTGCCTGCTGCCGGTTGAGCTCTTTAACTGCAGCACCGCAAAGTAAACGCCGCGCGCGACCTGGTTGCCGGTGTCGTTGACGCGGTTCCACTCCGTCCACAACTGCGTCCACGGCTGCACGCCGTACCACTGCCTGGAATACACGCTCTCGCCGGCTATGTTGTAAATGCGCAGCGAATAATCTCCCTGAACGGGCACGAAATTGCCGAAGTCAAAGCAGCCCTTGGACTGACGCAGCGGATTGGGATAGAAAACAGTGTTCTCTCCGAAATAGTCGCACACGTCCCCCGTTACCCCCGCCCCGCGGGAGACGGTAAGCACCAGCGGCGTTGTGTAGGCCTTGATGTCGGCCACATAGCGGATATCCTTGTAGCACGAATCTCCCAGTTTGCAGATATCGCCGGTTACCCAGTCCACAAGCCGGCTGTCTGTGGAACTTACTATGCGAAACACGTAATTGCCGTCGGGAACCGGCCGCAGCGATGTGTCGGTTCCGTCCCAGATGTCGTGCACCACGCTCTGCATCGGCTGTATGCCGCTTAGCACTTTTATCGGCGTGGCGGCATTGCCAAGCGGGTCGCGCGGCGCGCCGGTGGCCGGATCAATCTTGATGCCCGGCTTGAATATCTGCACCGCCGTCTTCATGGGCAGCGACAACTGATAAGCCACCGTGCCGCTGCTTACCCTGGCGGTTATGTCGCCGATGCCGATGTCGTAGACCTGGAAGGGATTTACGTCTATCGGATTCTGGTATGTGGTGGCCTGCTGCAAATTCTCGCCCGGATAGTTGTAGGCCACTATCTGAATCTGATACGCGCCTATGGAAACCGGCTGGCCGTAATCGTCTGTGCCGTCCCAGTATTCGCGGTTCATGACTCCGGCGTCGTATAGCGAGCCCGCGTTTATGTGCTTGCAGATGTTGTTGACGAATTTGGGCGCCGTGCAGCGCGCGCCGGTGATGTCTATGGCGCTTATGGTGACAGACGACAGCCGCGTTACGGTGAACGATACCTGGTACGGCGGCAGCTTGACCGTGTCGCTTGAATTGGCCAGATTGGGCACGGTGGGCAGGATGTTCACATCGTTGAGGAACACCGGGCCGCGCGTTACCGGCAGCATAGCTACTATCCTGTCCGTTGCGTAATAGGCCGGCACGGAAACAATCTGGTTGGCGCCCGGGTTATAGACCGCCACCGGCGCGGTGCTGTAGGCCAGTATGACCACCGGATGCAGCCCGTCCGGCTCCATCACCTGGTTGCGGATGCCGTCCCAGTACTCGGTTATCTTGAATCTGCCGGGTTTCACGCCGATAAAAGTCATCACCGGAGCGGTAGTTATGGAAGGCGGCCAGACGCCGGCGGTCGGGATGGCGGTGCCCGGCGGGTAAATGTAGATATTGGCATTCATCGTCTGGTTGAGCATGTAGGTGATGGACGCCTGCGCCGACGCGCCGCCCAGCAGCGGCGTGGCGCTGACATCGGTTATCCTGAACTGGTCCACCAGGAAGTTGAAGTAGAACTTGGTAACCTTGTCCGGGAATGTGGTGTCGTAGGCCACAAGCTCTGCGGTGTATGTGCCGGAAGAGACGAAATAGCCGTTGTCGTTTATGCCGTCCCAGTTGACGGATGCCTGGAAGGAGTCGGTGGGTTTGTAGCCGTTGGTAAGGTCGCGCACCACTGCGCCGGTGGAAGTCAGAATGCGCAGCCCCACCGCGCACTGGCGGGTATAGGCGAATCGGAAGCTGTACGGCGGCAGATTGGCTATCTCCGGCGACGAGCCCAGCACCGAAGCCGTAACCGCAAAGTCGCTGGGATACAGCGGCCCGCGCGAAATTTGCAGCATCTCCACCACCCTGTCGGTGGCGTAATAGTACGTGGCCGTGCTGATTATGTTGGAAGCCGGATTGTAAACCGCCACGGGCGCGGTGCTGTAGGCCATCATCACCACGGGATAGAGGCCGTCGGCCAGCATCACGTCGCCGGAATAGCCGTCCCAGAGCTCGGTTACCTTCAGCCTGCCGGGGCGGACGCTGCTAAACGTCTTGACCGGCGCCGTGGCTATGACCGGCGGCCAGGCGCCTGCCGACGGAATTGCGGTCCCGGGCGGATAGACGCGGATGTCGGTGTTCATCATCTGGCTCATCAGGTACGAGATGGCCGTCTGCGACGTCGTGCCGCCCAGCAGCGGGGTAACAGATGCGTCTATAATCCTGAACTGGTCCACCAGGAAATAGGTGTACGAGGCGGCGGTCTTTTCCGGGAACTGGGCGTCGTATGCGGAAATTTCCGCCGTGTATGTGCCGGAGGAGACGTAGCGGCCCAAATCGTCCGTGCCGTCCCACTGGACGGACACGTTGTAGGAGTCAACCGGCTTGTAGCTGACCAGCAGGTCCTTTACCACCGCGCCGGTGGAGGTGAGAATCTTCAAATCCACCACCGCCGCCCTGTTGAGCGCGAATCTGAACGTAAACGGCGCCAGGTTGGATATGGACGGCGAAGCGCCCACAACCGTAGCGGTCATGGAAACATCGCTTATGTAGAGCGGCCCGCGGGAAACGGTCATCATCTCCACCACGCGGTCGGTGGCGTAATAGGAGTTCACCTCGGTTACCGTATTGGCCGCGGTATCGTAGATGGCGACGGGCGCGGTGCTGTAGGCCGTCATCAGCACGGGGTAAATGCCGTCCGGCTGCATCGTTCTGGTGTGGGTGGACACGCCGTCCCAGAATTCCGTTGTCCGCAGCCTTCCGGCGCGCGCGCCGGTATACACCATCACCGGCTCGGTTGAAATCGCGGGCGGCCACGCGCCGCCGGTGGCTATTTTGGTTCCGGGCGGATAAATCCGTATATCGGCGTTCATGGTCTGGCTGAGCAGATAAGTTACCGACCCCTGCGCGGTGGCGCCGCCCAGCAGCGGCGACACCGACACATCCCCCAGCCTGAACTGGTCCGCGATGAAATAGGTCTGCGAGCGCACCGACTGCGTGGGGAAGAACACGTCGTAGGCGATAAGCTCGGCTATATAAGTGCCCGAGGAAACGAACCTGCCGGCATCGTCCCGCCCGTCCCAGTAAACGGAGCTCTGGTACACGTCCGCCGGCCTGTAGCCGTTTATTATGTCGCGCACCAGCGCGCCGGTGGAGGTCAGTATCCGCGCGTCCACCGTGCAGGAGCGGTTGTACGAGAACGTCAGCCCGAACGGCGGCAGATTGGCCAGCACCGGCGACGAGCCGGTTACAGACGACGTCATGGACACGTCGCGCAGGTACAGCGGGCCGCGCGCCACGGTAAGCATCTGCACGATTCTGTCGGTCGCGTAGTAATAGGGAACCGTGCTTATGCTGTTGGAAAGCGGGTTGTACACCGCAACCGGCGCGGTGCTGTAGGCCATTATCACAACCGGATACACGCCGTCCGGCTGCACGGCATGGGTGTTTGTGGAGACGCCGTCCCAATACTCGGTTACCCTCATCTTTTCCGGGCGCACGCCGTCAAATATCATCACCGGCTCGGTGGAAATGGCAGGCGGCCACGCGCCGGTTGTGGGTATCTGCGTGCCGGGCGGATAAATCCGGATGTCGGCGTTCATCGTCTGGCTCAGCAGGTAGGAGATGGCGCCCTGCGCCGTGGCCCCGCTAAGCAGCGGCGAAATCGCCAGGTCTGAAATCCTGAACTGGTCCACCTGGAAATAGACATAGGCGGTGAAAGTCTTGTCCGGGAACAGCGTGTCGTAGGCCGTCAGTTCCGCGCCGTATGTGCCGGAGGAGACGAATCTGCCCAGATCGTCCCGCCCGTCCCAGGAAACTGAGCCCTGCGTCGCGTCCGCCGGCTGGTAGCCGCTGACAATCTCGCGCACCAGCGCGCCGGTGGATGTTACGATTTTCACGCTGACCGCGCACGGCCTGTTATACGAGAACTTCACGGTATACGGAGGCAGATAGCTGAGCGCCGGCGACGAGCCTGCCACCGTGGAAGTCATGGACACATCGCTTAAATACACCGGCCCGCGCGAAACAGTCAGCATCTGCACAATTCTGTCCGTAGCGTAATAGGACGCGGCCTGCGTGATTGTGTTGGCCTGCGGGTCGTAGACGGCCACCGGCGCGGTGCTGTAGGCCGTCAGCAGCACGGGATAGAGCCCGTCCGGCTGCATCGTGTGGGTATTGGTGGAGACACCGTCCCAGAATTCCGTCACCCGCAATTTTTCAGGGCGCACGCCGCTGAACACCATAACCGGCTGGGTGGAAATGGCGGGCGGCCACGCGCCGTTTGTGGGAATTTGCGTGCCCGGCGGATATATCCGTATGTCGGTGTTCATGGTCTGGCCCATCAGATAAGTGATGGAGCCCTGAGCCGTCGCCCCGCCCAGCAGCGGCGCCACCGCCACATCCACTATGCGGAACTGGTCCGCCACAAAGTAGCTGTAGGCCGTGAATACTTTCGCCGGAGCGAGAGAGTCGTAAGCCGTCAACTGAAATGCATATGTGCCGGAGGAGACGAATCTGCCCATATCATCCCGCCCGTCCCATACCACGGAACTCTGGGATCCGTCCGCGACTTTATAGCCGGCGGTTATGTCGCGCACCAGCGCGCCCGTGGAAGTGATAATGCGCACGTTCACCGCGCAGTCCCGGTTATAGGCGAATTTCACGGTATACGGCGGCAGATTGCCAAGCGACGGCGTTGAACCCGCCACCGTTGACAGCACCGACATCTCGCTCAGATATATCGGCCCGCGCGAAACCGTCATCATCCCCACAATCCGGTCCGTGGCACAGTAGGAAGACATTTGGGTTACGGTATTGGCGGCGGTGTCGTATACGGCGACGGGCGCGGTGCTGTAGGCCAGCACCACCACCGGATACAGCCCGTCTGGCTGGGTGATATTTGTGGTCGTGGAAACGCCGTCCCAGAATTCGCTCACCGGCAGCCTGCCGGGGCGCACGCCGGAATAGGTCATCACCGGCGCGGTGGAGACCACAGGCGGCCACGCGCCGTTTGTGGCTATCTGCGTTCCCGGCGGATATATCCGTATGTCGGTCGCCATGGTCTGTCCAAGCAGGTAGGACACGGCGCCCTGCGCGGTAGCCCCGCCCAGCAGCGGCGCAACGGACACGTCGCTTATCCTGAACTGGTCCGCTATGAAATACGTATAGGAACGCACCGACTGCGTGGGGAAGAACACGTCGTAGGCTATCAGTTCCGCCATGTAGGTGCCGGAGGAGACAAACCTGCCCAGGTCGTCCCGCCCGTCCCAGACGACGGAACTCTGATAGGTGTCGCCCGGATTGTAGCCGCTGACCAAATCGCGCACGAGGGCGCCGGTGGAAGTCAGTATCCGCACGTCCACGCTGCACGGCCTGCTGTAAGAGAACGAGAAATTGAACGGCGGCAGGTTGGACAATGTCGGAGAGGCGCCCGCCACCGTGGAAGTCATGGCCACATTATTGAGATACAGCGGGCCGCGCGCTATGGTCAGCATCTGCACCACGCGGTCCGTGGCGTAGTAATACGGGACGCTGGTTATAGTGTTGGAAGCCGGGTCGTAGATGGCCACCGGCGCGGTACTGTAGGCCATCACCACCACCGGATACAGTCCGTCCGGCTGAATGACATGGGTAAAGGTGGAGACGCCGTCCCAGAATTCGTTTACCCTCAGCCTCTCCGGGCGCACGCCGTTGAATACCATCACCGGCTGCGTGGATATGACCGGCGGCCACGCGCCATTGGTGGGAATCTGCGTGCCGGGGGGATATATCCGCACATCTGTATTCATAGTCTGGCTGAGCAGATATGACACCGCCCCCTGCGCGGTGGCCCCGCTGAGCAGCGGAGAAACCGCGATGTCCGTTATCCTGAACTGATCCACCGGGAAATACACATAGGCGGTGAAGGTTTTTTCCGGGAACAGCGCGTCGTAGGCGGTAATCTCCGCCCCGTATGTGCCGGAGGAAACATATCTGCCCAAATCATCCCGTCCGTCCCAGGAAACGGAACCGCGCGTCGCGTCCGCCGGCTTGTAGCCTATGGCCAGGTCCCGCACCAGCGCGCCGGTGGAGGTGATTATGCGCACATCCACCGCGCACGGCCTGTTGTAGGAAAACCCTATGGTAAACGGCGCCAGGCTGGTAAGCGCGGGAGAGGAACCGGCCACGCTGGAAGCCAGCGCCACATCGCTCAGATATACAGGCCCGCGGGAAACAGTCATCATCTCCACCACGCGGTCGGTGGCGTAATAGAGCGCCGGCTGGGTCACGGTATTGGCGGCGGTGTCGTATATGGCTACCGGCGCGGTGCTGTAGGCCATCACCAGCACCGGATACAAACCGTCCGGCAGAGTGACGTGCGTGGTTGTGGAAATGCCGTCCCAGAACTCGGTCGTGCGCATTTTGCCGGGTCTTATGCCGGTGTATGTCATCACCGGCGCGGTGGTGATGGCGGGCGGCCACGCGCCGTTTGTGGCTATCTGCGTGCCTGGCGGATATATCCGTATGTCGGTCGCCATGGTCTGGCCAAGCAGATAGGTTACCGACCCCTGCGCGGTTGCACCGCCCAGCAGCGAGGACACCGCTATGTCCGTTATGCGGTACTGGTCCGCTATGAAGTAAGTGTAGGCGGTGAATACTTTCTCCGGAAACAGGACATCGTAGGCTTTCAGTTCTACCGCGTATGTGCCGGAGGAAACGTAGCGTCCCAAATCATCCTTGCCGTCCCACACTATGGAATTCTGCGCCGTGTCCGCCGGCTTGTAGCCTATTACCAGGTCGCGCACCAGCGCGCCGGTGGAGGTGATTATGCGCGCGTCCACCGCGCAGGGCCGGTTGTAGGAGAACTTGACGGTGTACGGCGGCAGATAATTCAGCGAGGGAGAGGAACCCGCCACCGTGGAAGTCATGGACACGTCGCTCAGGTAAACCGGCCCGCGCGAGACAGTCAGCATCTGAACCACCCTGTCGGTGGCGTAATAAGACGAGACTTGCGTTATTGTATTGGCCTGCGGGTCATAAATTGCCACCGGCGCGGTGCTGTAGGCCATAACCAGCACCGGATAGAGCCCGTCCGGCAGAGTCGTGTTGGTGGTGGTGGAAACGCCGTCCCAGAATTCGGTTATTTTCAGCCGTTCCGGGCGCACGCCCGCATACGACATGACCGGCGCGGTGGTGATGGCGGGCGGCCATACATCGTTGGTGGCTATCTGCGTGCCGGGCGGATATATCCGTATGTCGGTGTTCATCGTCTGGCTGAGCAGATAGGACACCGACCCCTGCGCCGTGGTGCCGCCCAGAAGCGGAGAGACATAGACATCGCCAAGGCGGAACTGGTCCACGTTGAAGTATGTGTACGAGCGCACGGACTGCGTCGGGAAAAAGACATCATAAGCCGTAAGCTCGGCCATATAAGTGCCGGAAGAGACATATCTGCCCAGATCGTCCCGCCCGTCCCATATGACCGAACTCTGGTATGAATCCGCCGGCCTGTAATTGACTATCAAATCCCGCACAACCGCGCCCGTGGAGGTCAGTATCTTCACATCAACCGAACACGGCCGGTTGTAGGAGAAATTGAAGGTGAACGGCGCCAGGCTGGTAAGCGCCGGCGAAGAACCCGCCACCGACGAGGTCATGGCCACGTCATGGAGATAAAGCGGCCCGCGGGCCACCGTCATCATATACACCGTGCGGTCCGTCGCGTAGTAATAGGGGACGGTGCTTATGGTGTTGGAGAACGCGTCGTAAACCGCCACCGGCGCGGTGCTGTAGGCCGTTATGACCACGGGATAAAGCCCGTCCGGCTGTATGGTGTGGGTAAAGGTGGAAATGCCGTCCCAGAATTCGGTAACCTTCAGCTTCTCGGGCCGGACGCCGTTGAACACCATGACCGGCGCGGTGGAAATAACCGGCGGCCAGACATCGTTGGTCGGCACTTGTGTGCCGGGCGGATATATCCGTATATCGGTGTTCATCGTCTGGCTGAGCATGTAGGACACCGCGCCCTGCGCGGTGGCGCCGCTGAGCAGCGGCAACACGGATATATCGGTGATCCTGAACTGGTCCACCAGGAAGTAGGTATAGGCCGTGAAAGTCTTCGCGGGGAACAGGGAATCGTAGGCGGTAACCTCCGCCGCGTATGTGCCGGACGACACGTAGCGCCCCAAATCGTCCCGCCCGTCCCAGATGACCGAACTTTGGTAGGCGTCCGCCGGCCTGTAGCCGATAATCAAATCCCTCACCAGCGCGCCGGTGGAGGTGATTATGCGCACATCCACGGAGCACGGCTTGTTGTACGAGAACTTTATGGTGAACGGCGCCACGTTTGAAACCGCGGGGGAGGACCCCACCGTGGTCGCCGTCATGGACAAATCGTTAAGATACACCGGCCCGCGCGAAACGGTAAGCATCTGCACCGCGCGGTCGGTGGCATAATAGTACGGCACCGTGCTTATGGTGTTGGAAAACGGGTCGTAAACGGCCACCGGCGCGGTGCTGTAGGCCAGCACGGCGACGGGATACAACCCGTCCGGCATGGAGGTATGCGTGGTCGTGGACACCCCGTCCCAGAATTCCGTAACCTTCAGCCGCTCCGGGCGCACGCCGTTAAACGACATCACCGGCGGGGTGGAAACTGCGGGGGGCCAGGCCCCGTCAGTCGGCACCTGCGTGCCCGGAGGGTAGATGATGACATCGGTATTCATGGTCTGGCTGAGCATGTAGGACACCGTTCCCTGAGACGTCGTCCCGCCCAGAAGCGGCGTGGTTTCCAGGTCGGTTATCCTGAACATGTCAACCGAGAATTGCGTGTAAGATGTGGCCGTTTGAGTCGGGAAGAAAACATCGTAGGCGAAAAGGGCCGCCACATAAGTGCCGGAGGAGACATACCGTCCGGCGTCGTCAAGGCCGTCCCAGTAAACGGTGCTTTGGTACGTATCGCCCGGTTTATAGTCCTTTAACAGGTCGCGCACCAGCGCGCCGGTGGAAGTGCGTATCTGCAGGTCAACCACGCAGGGTCTGTTGTAGGAGTAGCTGAAAGTGAACGGATTGAGGTTGGACATCGCCGGCGAGGAGCCCGCCACGGAAGACGTCATCGCCACGTCGCGGACATACAGCGGCCCGCGCGCTATGGAAATCATCTGCACCACGCGGTCCGTCGCGTAATAATACGGCACGGAAACGCTGGTTACGCCGGTGGGGTCAAAGACCGCAACCGGCGCGGTGCTGTAGGCCAGCACGACCACCGGATACAGCCCGTCCGGCAGCGGCACGTTGCCTGACATGCCGTCCCAGTATTCCGTGGCCTTGAGCCTGCCGGGGCGCACGTTATTGAAAGTCTTGACCGGCGCGGTGGAATTTATCACATAAGGCGGCGGCCATGTATCCGTGGGAATTTGCGTGCCGGGCGGATAAATCCGTATATCGGTATTCATCGTCTGGCTGGGCATGTAGGAAATACCCGCCTGAGAGGTGGCGCTGCCAAGCAGCGGCGTCACCGACAAGTCGGTAAGCCTGAACTGGTCCAGCAGGAAACTGACATGGGACATCGTGGTCTTGGTGGGGTCCAGGGTGTCGGCGGCGTCAAGCTCAGCCACATACGTGCCGGAGGAGACGTAGCGGCCCTGGTCGTCCATGCCGTCCCAGGGCACCGTGGTCTGCAGGGTGTCCGCCGGCATGTAGCCGTTGAGCACGTCCCTCACAAGCGTGCCGCCCGTGGTGAATATGCGAAGGTTGAAGGTGCACGGACGGTTATAGGAGAAAATGAAATTGAACGGCGGCTGATTGGAAAGCGCCGGCGAAGACCCTATGACGGTGGAGGTCATGGAAATATCGCTCACATACACCGGCCCGCGCGCTATGGGCAGCATGACCACCATGCGGTCCGTCACATAATGCGCGGGCGTGGCGTCGTCATAAGCCATCATCAGCACCGGATAGAGCCCGTCGGCCACCTGCTCGTGGGTGGCGGGGTCCAGACCGTCCCAAACCTCGGTTATTTTCATCTTGCCGGGGCGCACATCGGTGAATGTCTTTACGGGCGTGGCGGCAACGGTGGGCGGCCATGTTCCGGCGGTGGGGACAATAGTGCCGGGCGGATAAATTCTTATGTCGGTATGCAGGGTGTTGCTGAGCAGGTAGGAAATGGCCGCCTGGGCGGTGGTGTTGCCCAGCAGCGGGGCTATGACCACGTCCGTCATCCTGAACTGCCCCACCGGGAATGTCTGGTAAGACCTGAAGGTTTTTCCCGGGAACAGCGGGTCCTGCGCCTGCATGACGGCCATGTACATGCCGTCGTCAACATAATTGCCGTCGTCGTCCTTGCCGTCCCAGTAAACGAAGGTGGGATATGCGTCAACCGGAGTGGAGTTGACAAGCAGGGTGCGCACCAGTGTGCCGTCGGTGGTTGTTATCTGGAGGCTTATGCTGCACGTGCGGTCGTAGGAGTATTTCAACTGATACGGCGGCACGTTGGACACCGAAGGCGAAGAGCCTATCACGGTGGAGGAAGGCGCCAGCAGCGCCGCGGGGAAGCCCCTGTTAATGGAGACGATTCCGGTATAGGCCTTCTGTGTGTATATCGTGGTATGCGTGCAGGTCGCGTCGCCCTCCGTATGCGTGCAGCCCGGCATTGACGCCCATATCGCGTAAATGTAGTCGCCGTCTTCAACAATGTTATTGTTGTTGTCGCGCCCGTCCCAGGTGGTCATGGTGGGCGGGGCGGACTGCCGGAAAGGCTGCGCCTCAATCCTTGAGTAGATGGGCGTGTTGGACGCGGTGGGCGGCACGGTATTGACGTCGCCGAAAGTGGTATCCGCCGGGTAAACATACATGTATACCGTCGCAGACTCCGTAAGCATATAGCTCACGGAAGCCAGGTCCGTGGCGCCAGAGCCAAGAGATTTGACCCGGAAATCCGTTATCTGCAGCGGGTCCATGGAAATCTGGTGGGCGGCGGGATACGCGATGTCCTGCCCGGCATCATCGTTGGAATAGGCCGCTATCCTGGCTATGTAGTTGCCGGCGCTCATCATGTCGCCGGCGTTGTTGCGCCCGTCCCAGGAATCGCCGTTGGCCAGAGTGCCGTTAGGCGTGCCTTCGCCGAAACGCGGCTGATTGGTGGCTATATTGCGCACGGTGGCGCAGGTGCCGGAGCCGTTGCAGGTCTCTATCCTGACGCTGGTAACCGCGTCCTTGCTGAGGCGGTACTGGATATTGTACGGCTCCGCCGCCACAGGCGTTATCTTGCCGACTACCGTAGGGGAACTTCTGAGGGAGTGAATATCGGTGACGTTCACGGTTATCGGATACTGGTTCTGGCCCGGATAGGCGGAGGTCTGCTCAATGGTGATATTGCCGATACTGGGGCCGGACTGGTTGGTTTTGACATGCGCGCGGAAGCCGAACTGGCCGTTTGTCTTGCCGAATTCGCCGTCTATGTTGTAATAGCCGTCCCAGGCCGCGCATTTGGGCGCGAACTGGTACATCGCAGTGTCCGGCGGGCAGGTGCCGACGTTGTAGAGCGGTATGGTCCGGATCGGCGGCGCGGACCCCGGGTCCAGCGGATTGGCGCCCGCCTGGAATTTGAACACCTCAAAGGTCAGCTCGTCCACGCCGAATGCCGCGGTATGCTCGGGAATTAGTTCGCCGGTGGTGGAGTTGTGTGTGGGCGGCTGGGTGTTGACGCATTGCAAAGTGGCGCACAAGGCAAGGCAGGCCGCGGGATAGGCGGCATGCAGGTTCGGCTGATCGTATTCTATAAGCGCGGCCGTGGCTACCGGATTCTGTCCGCCGCTTGTATCGCCGTAGGAACGACAGCCGTTGAGCCAGCTGCAGTTGGCGAAGTTATACTGGCCTATGCAATACTGGTCGCCGCCGCCCGTGGCGTAGTAGACGTCTATGTTGGAGACGTAGAGGTTCTGGGCCAGAGACTTCGCCGGCAGTATGGCGGAAACGGCAAGGCACAGACCGGCGAAAACGCCAGTTTTCGCAAGTCCATTCCGCACACAGCGCAGCAGCCTCGCTCCGGCATAAACCGCCATATGATTATTCTATACATTTAGAGGGCGCAGTCAAGGGGTATTTCTGGCGGCGAAAACACGGGCTTTTTCCAGGGTTTCGGGGCGGCCTATATCGCTCCAGAACCAGCGGTCGCAGCGGAAGGCCTTGATTTTGCCCCCCTCCCTCGCCAGCCGGAGGAAAAATTCCACTATGGAAAACGGCCCCGTTTCGGTCATAAGCGGCAATGCCGCCGGAGAAACGGCGTAAACATCCCCGTTGCCCAGCCGCGCGCAATCCGCGAATTCCGGCGATTTTGTCCAGCGCCCGCGCAAAAACCCGTCCGGTCCGAAAGCCAGCGGGCGCGAGGTCTCCCTTGCCGAAACCGCCATGGTAACCAGCGCGCCGCCACGCAAGTGCGCGGCATAAAGCGCGTTTATATCCATATCCGTGAACACGTCCGCGTTGTGGACCAGAAACGGCTCCCCGTCCGAAAAAAACCACGAGGCTTTTTTTATTCCGCCGCCGGTGTCCAGCAGTTGCGGCTCGCAGGACTGCTCCACCCGTATGCCGAAATTATTTTTTTCCTCCAGGAAGCGCGCCACTTTGTCCGCGTGATGGTGGGTGTTGATTATTATGCCGTCAACCCCAGCGGCCACAAGCCGCAGAATAACCCTTTCCAGCATGGGTTTTCCGCCCACTTCTATAAGCGCCTTGGGGATTTCATCGGTCAGCGGGCGCAGCCTGCTGCCGACGCCGGCGGCCAAAATCATCGCTTTCATTTTTCGTTTTCCAGCGCGAGGTGGCGCAATTCCACCTCCACGCCGTACTGCTCGCGCAGATGCCGGGCCAGCGACTCGGCGCAGTATACCGAGCGGTGCCTGCCCCCCGTGCAGCCGAAGGCGGCCTGCAAATCGGTGAAGTTGCGGTTGCGGTAATTCTCCACGCTCTGGCCGACCAGCGCGTAAACGCCGTCCAGGAAACGGCTTATTTCGCTGTCGTTTTTGAAATAGTCCACGATGGCGCAATCCCTGCCGGTCAAATGCGCGTATACCTCGTAACGGCCCGGGTTGGGCAGCGCGCGGCAGTCAAAGACATATCCGCCGCCGTGGCATTTCTCGTCCATCGGCAGGCCCTGCTTGTAGGAAAAGCTCTGTATCCGCACCGTCAGCGCCGGGGACGCCGCCCCGAAACGCCGCAGATACGAGGAGGCCACAATCCTGCGCAGCGCGGCGGTAAGCGCGGGAAACCGTTTCATATCCGCCTTGCGCAGCAGGTATTCAAGGTTGCGTATGGCGTAGGGAATGCTTTGCAGGAAATGGGTTTTCTTCTCGTGAAAGCCGCGCAGCCCGTAGGCGCCCATGGCCTGCATGATGCGGATGAATACATATCCGTAATAATGCGTCCGGAAGCGCGCGCGGTCCACGGGCACCAGCTTGCGGACTTCCTCCAGATAAAGCTCCAGCAGTTCCTCGCGTATGTCAAAAGGCATGTCCGCCTTGGCGTCAAACAGAAGCGAGGCTATGTCGTATTGCAGCGCGCCTTTGCGCCCGCCCTGGTAGTCTATGAACCAGGGGCCGTCCTCGCGCGCCATTATGTTGCGCGACTGGAAATCGCGGTAAAGGAAGCCTTCCCCCTCCGCCTCAAGCAGGAAATCGGCGAAACGGTTGAAATCGTCTTCCAGTTCCTGCTCGTTGAAAGGGATTTTCGCCAGCCGCAGGAAGTAATACTTGAAATAGTTGAGGTCCCACATCATGGACTGCCGGTCAAAAGCCGCGCGCGGGTGGCAGAGGCTGTAATCCAGCGTTTTTCCGGCGACAAGCTGGAACTGCGGCAGCATTTTGACGGCCTTGCGGTAAACCTCCAGCGCCTGCGCCGGGAATGGCGCGCCCTGTTTGCGCAGCGAGCTTAAAAGCTGAAACAGATTCGTGCGCCCCAGGTCCTCTTCAAGATAAATGCCGTTGTCCAGGTCCTCGGCATAAATCTCGGGCACGGGCAGCCCGCATTTCCTGAAATGGCGCGAAAATCCCAGAAAAGCAGCGTTCTCCCGCCGGTCGGAATTGGCCGCGCCGATGACGCTGCGCTTGCCGTCCTTAAGGCGGAACAACTGCCTGTCGGAGCCGTCGCCGGGCAACGACTCTATGGACAGCGGCTCATTGCCGTAATGCTTTGTGAAAAGGCTCTTCAGGGGCCCCTGCATCATACCTTCCTCGGGAAAAGCGGCGGCGACTTGCAGATTTTCCCCCCGCACTCGCCCGGCTCAAACTGGCGCACGCCAAGCTGCGACTGCATCTTGGCGGCGGTGTCGGGCATGAAAGGCTCTATCCACGCGGCCACCATGCGCAGGCACCACACCAACTCAAAAAGCAGTATTTTCAAATCGGCGGTGTCGGTTTTGGCCATCACCCAGGGTTTTTTATGGTCAATTTCGGCATTGAGTTTGCCCACTATTGCCCAGGCCGCGTCCAGCGCCTTGTCAAACTCCAGCCGCTCCATATGGCCGTCTATCGCGGCGGCTGCGGCGCGCGCCTGCGCCACAAGCGCAAAGCCGCCATCCGGCGCTTTGGCGGGCAGCTCGCCGTTAAGATATTTGTCCACCATGTTGGTTACGCGCGAAACCAGATTTCCCAGGTCGTTTGCCAGATCCGCATTGTAGCGCCGCTTGAACGATTCGCGCGAAAAATCGCCGTCCCCGCCGAATGGAACCTCGCGGAACACGAAATAGCGCAGCGCGTCCAGCCCGTACTCCTTGGCGACCTCGGCGGGATTTACGATATTGCCGCGCGATTTGGACATTTTCTCGCCGTCCACCGTCCACCAGCCGTGGGCGAAAACTTTTTTGGGAAGCGGCAGCTCCAGCGCCATCAACATGGCGGGCCACATCACGGCGTGGAAACGGAAAATCTCCTTGCCCACCAGATGAATGTCCGCCGGCCAGTGCTCCGCGAACCGCGGCTGCGCCACGCCGTCCCAGCCGGCGGCGGTTATATAGTTGAACAATGCGTCAAACCACACGTAAATCGTGTGCGCCGGCGCGGAGGGAACCCGTATCCCCCACGAAACCTTGGTCCGCGTTACCGACACGTCCTGCAGGCCCGATGAGACGAAATTTATTATCTCCTGTCTTCTGCCCTGCGGCGCCAGAAAGCCGGGATTATTTTTGTAATGCTCCAGCAGCCTGTCCTGATAGCGCGAGAGGCGGAAAAAATACGTCTCCTCCTTCACATGCTCCGCCGGCTTTTTATGCACGGGGCAGAGGCCGCCCTCAAGCAGCTCGCCGGCGTCGTAGTAAGCCTCGCACGGATAGCAGTAAAGCCCCTCGTAGCTGCCGGGATAAATGTCGCCGGTTTTGAGCATTTTTTCAAAGGCGGCCTGCACCGGTTTTTCGTGGCGCGGCTCGGTTGTGCGGATGAAATCGTCGTATTTGATGTCCAGAGTCCGCCACATTTCCTTGTAGGCGGCGGCAACCTCGTCGCAGTGCTGCTGCGGCTGCTTGCCGTTGGCGGCTGCGATTTTTTCAATATTGGCGCCGTGTTCGTCGGTGCCGGTGAGGAAATGCACGGTTTCGCCCCGCGCGCGCCGCCAGCGGGCCAGAACATCGGCGGCCAGGGTGGTGTAGGAATGCCCGATATGCGGCACCGAGTTCACATAATAAAGCGGCGTGGTAACATAGAACTTTTTCATGTTGTCCTCATCGTGTTGAAAACACCGGGATTTGCAGGCGCGCGGCTTCAAGCAGCGCGGCCTCCAGCGTCAGTTGCGGCGAGACGTTGCGGTTTATGTAATCCCGGTGCGTAAAAAGTCTGGTTATGACGCCCTTCAACTCGTCCTTGGCTCTGGAGGGCGGACGGGCGCGCCACGCCGCCGCCGCGGAGTTTATCAGCAGCTCTATAATCAGCGCGGCGTCCTGTCTGGCAAGGTGCAGTTCCTTTGGCAGCGAGGAGGCCGCCCTGAACGGATAAAGCGGGTCCAGCGGGTCCAGGCCGGACAAATCCTCCAGCAGCTCCCGGACCTTCATCGCCCGGCTGACCGAGCCTTCCGAAACCGCCGCCAGCCGCTGCGCCTCGTCCATGGCGCAGCCCTGCTGCACCAGTATCTCCGCGAAAACATCGTCGGCCAGCGGCATAAATCTAACCGGCTGGCAGCGCGAGACTATGGTGGGGCGCATATCCTCGCGCTTGACGGCCAGCAGTATCCACAGCATTTGCGGGGGCGGCTCCTCCAGCAGCTTGAGCAACGCGTTCTGCGCGGCCTCCTGCATGGTTTCGGCCCCGTCTATGATGAAAACCTTCCACCCGCCGGAGACGGATTTCTGCTGCGCCATCTCAAGCGCGCGGCGCACGGTGTCCACGCGGAGATGCTTCTGCTCCCCGGCGTCCTCGTCGCGCAACTGGGCCTGGAAATCGCGGTTGACTATCACTGCATCGGGATGCGCGCCTTTGGGAACGCGGAGGCAGGCGGGGCATTCGCCGCAGCTGCCGTCGGCGGTTTTGGCTATGGCGTTTTCGCAGAGCAGCGCTTTGGCTGTTTCCACCGCGGCGAGCATCTTTCCCGTTCCCGCCGGACCGAAAAACAGCCAGGCGGGCGGCGTGCGCCCGCAGTCCACGGCGGATTTTATGCGCGCCAGCGCTCCCGGCTGTCCCAGCACCGAAGAAAAACCCATTACCCGCCCTCTCTTAGAGCCTGTTCAAAATCTCTCTTTCGTAGCGAAAGCGGCGGTTTTGCCTCTGAGACGCAGCGGGCTGAGGCGAGCAGGCCGGTTGGCCTGTAAGCCGAAGACCGCGAAGTATCAGGGGCGAAAACGCCGCTTGCAGCAGAATACGGAGATTTTGAACAGGCTCTTAGCGGCATAACAGTTTATCCACCGCGCGGCGTATGGCGGACTGCACCTCGTCCGGCGGGAGGGCGGCGTCTGCAAGCACGGCGCGGCGCGTTTTGCGCGCCAGTTCCCTGTACCCGCGTCGCACCCGCGCGCGGAATTTGGCGTTTTCCCTTTCCAGCCTGTCCGGCGCTTCCCGGCGGCGGCGTTTGCCGAAAAAACTCTCCGGCATATCAAGCACAACTGTTAAATCCGGCTCCAGCCCGGCGGTTGCGATTTTATTGAGCCGGTCTATGGTTTTCAAATCCAGGCCCCGCCCGTAACCCTGATACGCGGCGGTGGACATAGTGAACCGCTCCGAAATCACTATGCAGCCGGCTTTCAGCGCGGGCAGTATTTTCTCCTGCACATGCTGGGCGCGCGACGCCTCGTAAAGCAAAAGCTCCGCCAGCGGGCAAATGCGCTGCCTGGGATTGAGTATGACGGAACGCACCGCCTCGGCCAGCTTTGTGCCGCCGGGCTCGCGCGTCAGAACCACGTTGCGGCCCAGCCCGCGCAGGTATTCCACAAGCGGGCCGGACTGGGTTGATTTTCCCGTCCTGTCCGGCCCTTCCAGCACGATAAAAAGGCCTTTCTTCATCAGAACACCCGGCACCACAATGTTTTAAGATACTCGCCTTCAGGATAATCCGAGGCGTAAGGATGGTCCGGCCCCGCGCCAGTTTTGGCGAAAACCTGCACCCGCCGCCCCGCCGCGCCCGTGGCAGTGCGCAGAAACTGCTGCAAATCCGACGCCGAGACCAGCCCGCTGCAGGAACTGGTTACGAAAACTCCGCCCTCCTCCACCAGCGCCAGCGCCAGACGGTTAAGGTCGCGGTATTTCTGGGCGCCCTCCTCCCAGCCCTCGCGCGAGGCTATCAGCTTGTGCGGGTCCAGTATCACCAGCCCGAACCGTTTGCTGTTCTGCGCCGCCTGGCGCATATAAGGGAAAGCATCCACGCAGACGCTTTCAACTTTCACATGATTTAGCGAGGCGTTTTTCTGGGACATGGCGGAGGCTTCCGCGTCCAGTTCCACGCAAATAACATCTTCCGCGCCGCCGGTTTTTTTGGCAAAAATGCCAAAGCCCCCGGTATAGCTGCACACGTCCAGCACGTTTTTGCCTTTTGCAAAGCGCGAGGCCGCCAGCCGGTTGTCGCGCTGGTCGCAGAAAAATCCGGTCTTGTAGCCGCCGGTGAGATTTACCTCAAAAACCACCCCGTTTTCGGTGATGCGGGTTTTGTGGAGGGCGCCGCTGTCGCGCTTTATTGAAAAACCCTCCATGGTTTCGGTGTATTTGCTGGCGCGGCGGACGAATTTGGCAGTGGGGAAATGCTCGCGAAAAGCGTCCTCTATTTTGTCGGCCAGCATGTACATCCCGCGCGAATAAAATTCCAGCGCGATGTAGCCGCCGTACCTGTCGGCCACAAGGCCGGGCAGCCCGTCGCCATGGTCGTGAACCAGGCGGTAGGCATCCGCCGCCGAATCCAGTTTCAGCACGTCCCGCCGCAGCGAGACCGCGCGGGTTATCTGCCTCTTGAAAAAGTCGGCGATATTAAACGCCGCAGCGGACTCGCGGGAAATAAGCCGCAGGGCTATCAGGCTTCTGTCGTTGTAGACGGCGATTCCGTAGGGCGCGCCGGTTTTGTCATAAACCGCGGCTATGTCGCCGGAGCGGATTTTGGGGTCCGCCTCGGCCAGCATCCGCTTGAATAAATTGGGGCCGGAACCGGCGGAGCGCAGCCTTACCCAGGGCAGACTGCTGCCGCCATGAGCCGGCGGCGCGGACGGTATCATGTTACCGCTTTACCTTTTTGAGAATGCTGTCAAAAGAGGGCAGCGATTTGGAGCCTTTTTTGGGCTTCTCCTCTTCCGGCGGAGGCTGTGGCGGCGCTTTGGCGGAAGGCGCGGCCTCCTGCCCCTGGTCCTGCGCGGAGGAGTTGTCGTTCGCGGATTTGGATTTTTTCTTCGCGGCCTTGGGCGGCGCAGGGGCCTCCTCCGGTTGCGCGGGAGCGGCTTCCTCCGCCGGCGCGGCTTCGCTTTCAGCCGCGGATTTGGATTTTTTCTTCGCGGATTTCGGCGGCGCGGCGGCTTCGTCGGACTGCGCGGGCCCGGTCTGCGATTTTTTCTTCTTGCCGTGTTTTTTCGGCGCGGCGGCATCACCGGCAGGCGGCGCGGCCTGGGCATTTTCGCCGCCTTCAGCCGGCGCGGAAGCCTTGGCCTGTTTTTTATTGCGGCGCTTGCCTTTCGCCTTATCGCCCTTGGAGGCCTTCTTGTCCCTGGCCTTGGAAGAGGCGTCCTTGGACTTGGCGCTTCTTGTATAAATATCGGCGGGCAAACTAACACCCTTCTGCTCCAGCATGTACACCCTGTAATCCTCGCGCTGGTCAATTTCCAGACGGGAGGCTATGACTTCCGGGATTTTTTCAATAGTTTCCTTTATTTTCCGGCGCAGCCCCGCCATCGCATCACGCTCTTTTTTAAGGCGCAGGCTGGCCTCGCCGTATTCGGCGCACATGGAATCCAATTCCCGTCCGTGGCGGTTGAGCACCACATAAATATTCCTAGCCTGTTCGTCGGTAAGGGAAAGCGCGGTCTTTAATTCCACTGAGATTTTGTCGTAATCAGGCCGTTCCGGCGCCGATTGTATGGAATTGTCATACTCCCGCTCCAACTGGGCGCGCTCCACGTCATAGGACGCCTCGTCCGTCGGTGCGGCCGGGTATCCGGCTGCGGCAAAGCAGGCCAGCGCGGCGGCTGCAAGGGCAAATCGCATAAAATCTCCGTTCCGCTGTTGCGGCAACGGATATTGTAACACAGTTGACGGCCTCCATGACAGAGGAAGTTTATTATTGTAAAATACGTCAATGCCCTTCAGAGCGGTTCTTTTTGATTTCGGCGGAACTCTGGACGCCAACGGCATACCGTGGAAAGACAATTTCCTTCCGATATACCGCAAGCACGGCATCACGGCCCCGCAGGAGAAATTCGACCGCGCCTTCTACGACGCGGACGATAACTTCCACCTAAATCACGCCGTGGCCGGCATGAGTTTCGAGGATACCGTGCATCTCCAGGTCCGGGACACGTTTGAAAACCTGGGCGCGGATTTGCGCCCCGCGCAGGCCGTGGCGGGCGAGTTTCTGGCAAATGCCCGGGAATTCTTCCGCCGCAACACCCCGGTGCTGGAGGAATTGTCGCGCCGGTACAAACTGGGCGTAGTCTCAAATTTCTACGGCAATATGGATTCCGTTCTCAAATCCGAGGGGCTGGCCCGGTTTTTCGGCGCGGTGGCGGATTCGCGCGCCGTGGGCGCGGAAAAGCCGGACGCCGCCATTTTCAACCACGCGCTGAAACTGCTTGGCGCAAAGCCGGGAGAAGCGGTCATGGTCGGAGATTCCGTCAAACGCGACATGGCAGGCGCAAAAAACCTGGGCATGGCAACGGTGCTGCTGTGGGGCGGCAGGGCGCAGCCCGCTCCCGCCGAATTCAATCCGATAACGCGGCTTTCGCAATTACCGCAAGCCATACGCGAACTGGAGGCGGCAACCGTATGATGGCAGACAAATTCGCCGGAATATTCGCCGCAGGGGAAGGCTCGCGCCTTCAGGCGGCTTTTCCCGGAACGCCAAAGCCGATGGTCCCGGTGCGCGGCGCGCCGCTTATAGAATGGACCGTGCGCCTGCTGCGGCAGGCGGGGATAGAAAACGCCACCATACTGCTAAACAGCAAGGGCAGGTCGGCAAAAGAGCATCTCAAGAAAACCTTCCCGGACATGAAGTTCGTGTTCATAATCAAGGACACAAAAAGTTCCTACGAGAGCTTCCGCCTGGTGGCCCAGACTTTGGCGGAAGAGACCGACAAGTTCATGATGAGCGCGGTGGACTCGCTCTACAACCCCGCCGACCTGGCCGAGTTCATAAACTACGCCGGGCGGACGGAATTTGACGCCGCCCTGGGCATAACCGACCGCATCGCCGACGAAAAGCCGCTCTGGGCCGATATAAACGAAAAAGGCCGCATCACCGCGCTGGGCGAGAAAGCGAAGCGGAAAATCTACGCCACAAACGGCCTCTACTGCCTTGCCGCAAACATTGCGCGCGAAATGCCGGAGCCCGCGCGCTACGGCGCGCTGCGCCAGTACCTGGGCGAACTGGTGTCGGGCGGAAAAACCGTCATGTCCGCGCTGATACCGCAAAGCGTGGACGTAGACGACGAAACCGACATCAAACTGGCCGAAGATTTCATAACCCGTCAACTGGAGAAAACACCATGACACGCTGCCTCGGCATATTCCGCGAAGTAACCAATTCCCCCAACCGCGAGCATGACGACACGTTGATACTCAAATCCGTTTCCGAGGAACTGGCCAAGCTGGACGCCGAAATTTACCTGGCCGAGCCGGAAAACGTAGAGCGCATAAACCCGGCGGAATGGGACATCATCCTCCCCATGTGCGAAAATCCGCCCGCGCTGAAAACCATAAAATCATGGGAAGGCAAAACGCTGGTCCTCAACTCCGCAGAGAGCGTGCGGAACTGCTACCGCGTCAACATGACGCCGCGCCTGCTTGCCGCTGGAATTCACCCGCATACGGAACTGTTCAAAATTTCGCAGCTTCCCAAAGAGCCGCCGCATTTCGCCCAGACGGGCGCGTGGATAAAGCGCGGCGACGTCCACAATATGACCGACCACGACGTGGTGTTCGCCGCGCAGTGGAAGGAAGCCGCCAAAATCTGCGCCGAATTCGCCACGCGGGGAATAACCCATGTCGCCGTGCAGGAGCATATCAGGGGCGACATAATAAAGTTTTACGGCGTGGGGCCGGGGGAATGGTTCGCCTGGTTCTACCACCGCCCGC
The DNA here is from genome assembly GCA_041651175.1 of Elusimicrobiales bacterium. NCBI lineage: Bacteria > Pseudomonadati > Elusimicrobiota > Elusimicrobia > Elusimicrobiales > Elusimicrobiales bacterium. The sequence continues at coordinate 69,761 of JBAZJT010000012.1, forward strand.
AGGAGATAGGCGGCTATATCTTTGACAAGCCCGAGCTTGCGCGCCTGGCGGCAAAAGCCGCCTCCGCGCTGGAGCTGGAGATTTTCGGCGGCGACGCCGTTGTTACGCCGGAAGGCAGGATTTACGTCATAGACATAAACAGCTGGCCCAGCTTCGCCAGGGTGCGCGCCGAGGCGAAAGTGCATATCGCCCGGCACGCGCACAAGCGGGCCGCTGCGGCAAAACGCAAAATTCCCGCATAACACATTAAGGAGACAAAAACTCATGACCAAAACACTCACGCAGCCCGCGGCGGCGCAAACCGCCGGAGAGGCATTCACCCCAGGGCCCAACTCCAAGGCCATATTCGACGAGGAGCAGAAATACATAGCCCCCGGCGCGCAGCAAATCGGCACATTCTCGCAGATAGCCATGGCAAGGGGCGAGGGCGCCTATTTCATAGACGAGGACGGCAACCGCTATCTGGACCTCTACGCCGGCGTGGGCGTGGCCAGCGTGGGCCACGCGCATCCGAAATACGTTAAAATCCTCTCCGAGCAGATCGCAAAAATCGGCGTGGGCAGCTTCGTAACCCGCCACCGCGTGAATTTCCTTAAAACGCTGGCGTCGGTAACGCCGGGCAACCTCAAGCGGACGCAGCTTTACTCCGGCGGCGCGGAAGCCGTGGAAGCCGCCATGCGGCTTGCCAAGTCGTACACGAAAAACTACGAGTTTTTCGGCTTCTGGGGCGGGTTCCACGGCAAGAGCATGGGCGTGGTCGGCCTGCTGGGCGACACTTTCAAAAACGACATCGGCCCGCTGCCGCCCGGAATACACCAGGTGCCCTTCGCCTACTGCTACCGCTGCCCGTTCAACATGACGCATCCGTCGTGCGGCCTGTTCTGCGCGGAATACGTCCGCCGCTGCGTAAAGCCGATGAGCACGGGCCGCGTGGCCGCGTTTGTGATGGAACCGATACAGGGCACAAACGGCAACGTCGTCCCCCCGCCCGGCTATGTGGCCGCCATACGCGACATCGCCCACGAAAACAACGCGCTCTTTATCTGCGACGAGATGATAACCGGCTTTGGCCGCACCGGCAAGATGTTCGGCTGCATGCACGAAGACGTCGTGCCGGATGTAATCACCGTCGGCAAAGGCGTGGCGTGCGGCTTCCCCGTCAGCGCGATTATAACGCGCGAGGAAATCGCCAACTCCAAGCCGTTTGCCAACCCCAGCGGCAGCAGCTCCAGCTACGGCGGCAATCCGATGGCCGCCGCCGCCTGCGACGCGACCCTGCAAATCATACTGGAAGAGAAGCTGGTTGAAAACTCCCGCGTAGTCGGCGAGTACATGCTAAAGGAATTGCAGAAGATGCAGGAGAAATTCCGCTTCATAGGCGACGTGCGCGGCAGAGGCCTGATGATAGCCGTGGAACTGGTGGCCGACCGCAAGACGAAGGCGGACCTGCCCAAAAACGTCAACCGCGCGCTGTTTGACGAATGCCTCAAGCGCGGGATAATGAGCATGTGCTACTCGCACACCATCAGAATCAACCCGCCGCTGGTAATCACCAAAGCGCAGGCGGAGGAAGGCCTGGGCAAACTGCAGGAAGCCTTCACCGCGCTGTCCAAGCGCTTCAACATCAACTAGCCTCATTCCCGCGCCGCAGGAAGCCTCGTCTCCTGCGGCGCGGGGCACATTTCTCCCCCCTCTTTGGAGAAACCCACATGATAGAAATAATAACCAACGCTATTTGCGCCAGAATGACAGCAAGGTTCGGGCAACTTCTTGGAAATAAAAGAAATCTTTACCACTTCAAAGAAGCTTCGGTCTACTTTTACAGGTCAACGATACATGGCAACAAACCATTTTATGGAGATGCCCGAACCACCTCCGAAGAAAAGTTGAGGAGCAACCCAAATCCATACGTTTGTTTTATGTGGTTTGATTCTGCAAGTCCTTTGGAATCCGATGTAAATCGAGATGCGCAACAACACCCTGTTATATTGAGCCTTCCAGATTTCGTAAGGTTATTGCGTCCCGTTCCAAATGCCAGGTACAATCTATATCTTCGTAGAAACGAACTGGTCCGTACTTTTCCGGGAGAACCCCGTATATCGCTTAATTGCGCCCCTTACAGAAATTTTATGGAGTCATAATGCTGGTAATGTTTCTTGACGAATCCGGCGATCACAGCCTTGAGAAAATAGACGCCAGTTATCCGATGTTTGTTCTGGTGGGGTGCATTTTTGATTTTGATTATTACAATACTACCGCTGAATCGGAAATCCACGGGTTAAAGCAAAAGCATTTCGGCAGAACGGATATTATTCTGCGTTCATACGATATACGCAAGCAAAAAGGTAATTTTGCCTGTCTGGTGGACAAGGAGAAACGGCTGTCTTTCTATTCGGATTTGGACGATACTATGACAACCCTGAAATACACTCTTATCGCGGCAACCATAAACAAACTCGCGTTCAAGAGGCAATACCGTTCCCCTGATAACCCGTACCATCTGTGTTTCCGTTTCGTGCTGGAAAGAGCCATGATGTTCATCGGCAGCAAAAAAGAAACCATGATGTTTCGCATAGAATCGCGTGAAACACACAACGACAAGGAATTGGCAGATGTGTATGACAACTTCAGACAGGGAAACAAGTGGTTCGCCAAATCCGAAATTCAGGCGAAATTGCTGGACCTATCGTTTAATCAGAAGTCGCAAAATGTGGCAGGAATGCAAATAGCCGACTTGGCGGCATACCCGATAGGCCGGAAGGTATTAAATCCTCAACGCGATAATTTGGCTTTTGACATCATAAAGCCTAAAATCTACTCTAAAAGCGGGAATGATTATGGTCTGAAAACATTCCCTTGAGGCAACAAAAAGCGGGCCCAGGAAAGCCCTAGTCCCGCATAGATATTGTAACACGCTTTGCTAAAAATGTCAATGGTAAAGCCATTAGTGGAAAAATTAGGGGAAGCAATGTCATGAACAGCAAAAAAGAAATGCTTGCGCGGTTTGTGCGCGAGGTCTGGAGCGGGGGCGATATTGAGGCGGCGGATAAATATATCGCCCCTCAATACACAATCCATCACGACCCGGGAGACCCCTGGGACGGGAAAACGCTCGGCCTTGCGGAATACAAGGAGCGCGTTCGTCTGCTGCGCTCGGCGTTCCCGGACCAGCATTTTGATCTGCAGGGCCTCTTTGAGGACGGAAACGCCATTGCAATAACCTGGCTCTGGACGGCGACGCACAAGGGCGACATTCCCGGATTTCCGGCGTCCGGCAGGCAAATAAAAATGTCCGGCGCGACGGTTTATTACTTTGAAAACGGCCTTCTTTCCGGCCACTGGCAGATTACCGACCGGCTGGGAGTATACCAGCAGTTGAGCCGGCGCTGAAACAGTTCGCGTTATCTGGATGGGAATTTCATAAAAGGAAAGTCCGGATAATCTGTGAAAATCTGTGATCAATCTGTGGAAAAAACGCCGTTTCGCGCGGGACCATGCGCGGCAGCAGTTTAACTTGAACGGAGCGTGAAATGAAAACATATCGCGGGGCAATTGTCGGGTTCGGGGCGGTGGTGGAGAAGGGGCATGTGCCGGCTTTCGCGCACAAAAGCGCGCGGTTTGAGATTGTTGCTGTCGCCGACCAGTCCCCCGCCCGGCTTGAAGCGGCAAAAACGCATTACCCGTCGGCAAAATTCTACGGCAATCTTAAAAAGTTGCTTAAGGCGGAGCGCGGGCTGGATTTCGCCGTCGTCGGCACGCCGCCGCTGTATCACGCGAAGCTTTCGGCACAATGCCTTAAAGCGGGGCTGAACGTCCTGTGTGAAAAGCCGCTGGTGTTCAAATTCCGCGAGGCCAAAAAGCTGGCGGAGCTGGCAAAACGGCAGGACCGCTGCCTGTTCACCGTGCATAACTGGAAAAACGCGCCACCCATAGCCAAAGCGCTGGAACTGGTGAAATCCGGCGCAATCGGCGAGGTCCATCATGTTGAACTGCATGTGCTGAGAAGCAAGGCCGCCGCCACGGCGGGCGGCGACAACTGGCGCGAAAACCCCGCGCTCTCCGGCGGCGGCATTATGATGGACCACGGCTGGCACAATTTCTATCTCGCCCGCGCCTTCGCGGGGCAGGAACCGCTGTCCATTAAGGCCGCGCTGCGCCGCCCTGCGGAAAACTGCGCCGAGGACTGCGCCTCCTGCCTGATTGACTTCGGCGGCGCGACCGCGCTGGTTTATCTGACCTGGCGCAGCCCCATAAGGAAAAATCTCATCATCGTGTACGGCTCAAAAGGCAATATCGCGGTGCAGGACAGCGATGTAATACTGGAAACGCCCTCCGGCAGCCAGACTTTTGCGACGGGAGACAAGCTCTCCGGCGGCTCCGCGCATCCGGTATGGATGGCCGGCCTGCTGGACGATTTCGCCGCAGAGCTGGACACCCCCGCACTGCGCGGCGAAAACATGAAGGAGGCGCTGGCCTGCGCCGCGCTTGCCGAACAGGGCTATAAATCCGCCGGAACCTGCGCCGCAAAGCGCATTGCGCTGACGGCGTAGCGGCCGCGCGGCGGCGCGCGGTTGACAATGCAGGTGCAGCGTTGTAAACTTTCGCTATGGCAGCCAGGGTAAGAATCACCAATATACAGTTGTGGATAGTGTCGGCGGCCGTTATATCGTCTCTGACACTGGGGCTGGTTTACTGGATAACCCGCAGCGATTATGACGGCGGCAGGCGGGAGCGCGCCCAGATAAAATTCGTCAGCAACGACGAGATGGCGGCCAAGCTGGCCGCCGCCAACCGCGCAGCCGAGCCGGAATCCGCTGCCGCGGTGAAGGCAAGCTCCTCCAGCCTTAACATGATGCCTTTTTACGGCAAGAAATCCCTCGCCTCCGCCACGGATGACGCGGCGCAGCGCGCCGCCGTCATGCGGGCGCTGGTCAACTGGAAAAAGGCCTGCCGCGCCGGCGCGGGAGTAACCGACGCCGCCATAAGGCTGCTGTCCGCCCCCAGCCTTTTTGAGGCGTTCGTGAACGACAAATATGTGGCAAAACTGTTCCTCGCCAGAATAAAGGAGGCGCAGCTTTACAATGACCCCCAGTCTCTGGTGAACTATATCTCCCATTCCAAGGAAATGGCCACCTTAACCGCCACCTACTCCGTTCAGACCGCCGCGGCGGACAGCCGCATGGCGGCAATAATCTGCTCCAGCCTGCTTGTCAGAACGGCGGTTAAAATACCTTCGATGCAAGGTCTCGCCTACGACCCCGACCTGTTCGCTTCGCTGGTGCGCAAGAACGTGGGGCTGGTGTCGCTGCTGACAAATCCCACACTTGTCGCCACCATGCGCGATAACAAGGACACCTCCGTATTCGCAGACCTGGCGGCCAATGCCGCCATATTCGCCTCCACGCCCGGACAGGATAAACCGGAGACCGCGCCCTCCGCCAAGGCCCCCAAGCCCCAGCCGCAGGCCCGGAAAAAACTTGTGCCGTTCAAAATGCACTGAACTTGCTCCCGGACAGGATTTATGAGGCAAAAAAACAGGATTTCGGCTTACCCGGAAATTGCAGTTGGCAGCGAGAACCGAGGCGGCGGACGGCGGGGACAGCCCGCCGCGGAATTTGACAAGCATACCCGGGGAGAGGCTGCAAGCCGGCTGCCGCAAAGCCATACGGCGAAAGCCGCGATTTTCTCCCAAAAACTTTTTCTGGAGCAAGTCTGCTGATGCCACAACAAAGCGACCCCAACCCTGCCGCGGGCGACGGCTGGCGGTTTCAAAACCAGACATCCGACTCCGCAGCACCGCCCGGCGCGGACCAGGCAGCCGCCCCCGCGCCGGACGCAAACCCGCCGGAAGGCATTCCCAGGCTGTCCACCCATTCCGCGGTTTTCGGCGACACGCAGGACGAAGGGGCGAAAGTGCAGTCCTCCAGCCTCTCCGCAAAGCTCGGGGAGGAAGAGGAGCCCGACCCCTCCCAGCAGCAGGAAGATGAAGCGGATGCGGAATTCGAACGCCCGCTGTGGCTGGTATGGCTGTTTCTGGGAACGGTGTATATAATATTGCTCTATCCGCTTTCACGCTGGATACGCCAGATAAACAGCAACGATGTCAGCCTCAACAACGTCCAGCAGGGCGCGTTCGTGTCCAAAATATCCCCCGTGGAAAGCCCGGCGGCGCGCAGGCCGCCGGAACTTCCCAGCATACCCGCAGTGCCGTATAATCGCGGCGGCCTGATACAATCCGGCGGAGCGGAGGTACAATCCCAGGAAAGCCATCTGCCCTACTACGGCGCAGACAAATCGCGGTCCTCCGCGCCCGCCGCGCGGCAGGCGCCGCCGTCAAGGCCAGCCGCTCCCGCCGGCTCCTCCGGTGCGCCGCCGTCGCAAGGCTCGCTGATGGAGGACGCAGTAAACGGCGTCAACAAAAGGCTGACCATTTTCGGCGCAGTCAAGGGCGCCATGACCAGCGCGGTGGAACAGGCAGCCGACAGGCCCTCCGTGGTCAAAGCCATGCTCAACAGCAACCTTATAGTGGACGGACTGCTCAGCCGCCCCGTAAGCAAAGCCATGCTTGACAACGAGCAGGCGCTTGTCGGCTTCGTCATGACAAGCCCCACCGCAAACAACTTTCTTAGCCATCCGCTGGTGCAGGGAGCCATAAGCAACGACGCCGTGATAGACGCCATCGCCAACAGCGCTTTTGTGGACAGGGTGCTGCAGTCGCCGGCGATACAACAGCTTCTGTCCGACCCGCAGACCATGAATTTCATACTGGAAAAAAACCCCGCCATAGCCGCCATAGTGGACAAGCCCAGCGTAACCGCCGCGCTCAAGGCCAATCCCGTTACCGCGCCGTCTTACGCCGCCGTCATGATGCTGCGCGAGAACATGCGCCAGCAGCAGCAGAGGTAGCTCCCGGCGTCCGGCGAAGCCGCGACGAAAAAAGCGCTTGATTTATGCGAATCGTTTTACTAAACTGTTGACGTCAACAGTGAGTCTCATCCAGCCGGCGCGGCGCGCCGTTTGCATGAGACTTACTAGTTGGAGGAGGGTGACTGCAATGGCAGAAAAAGTACTGAAGGTGGGAGTAAAGCGCGAGGACGGCTTCCTTTATTATATAGACAAGGACGGCGATGTGTCCCGCGCGAAGATGGCCAGAGGCGGCAAAAAGGGCGGCAAACCGCAGAAAGTGCAGAAATGCGGCATCAAAAAAGAAAAGGGATATCTCTATTACCTTGACAAAAAAGGTGATGTCTCCCGCGCCAAAATGGTCAACGCGTAAACGCGTTCCCGGAATTAAAACCGGCCTCCCCAGCGGAGGCCGGTTTTTTTTGTAGAATTTGCCAATGGCAGCCACAATACTGGAAGGCAAAACCCTCGCCGCTCAAATCCGCGCCGGGCTTGGCGGCAGGATAGAAGCCGCCGCGCACGCAAAAGGCCGCGGCCCGCTGCTTGCCGCGGTTCACTGCCCCGGCGACGCCGCATCCGACCTTTACCTTAAAAAAGAACTGGAGGCCTGCGCTAAAACCGGCATAGCCTCGCGGGAGCATCAGCTAAAGCCGGACTGCCCCGCACGGGATTTCGCGCGGCTGCTGCGCGGGCTCTCGGAAGACAAGTCCGTGGACGCGGTGCTTGTCCCCCGCCCGCTGCCGCCGCAGATGTCGGCGCCGCAGGCCTGGGAAGGGCTGGATCCGGCCAAGGACATAGACGGCGCCTGCGCGCTTAGCATGGGCAGGCTGTTCCTGTGCAAAAATTTCGGCGAGATAGAGCGCGGCGGGTTCTTTGCGCCCTGCACGGCCATGGCGGTGGTGCGGCTGCTGCGCCATCACGGCATTGAAATCTCCGGCAAAAAGGCGGCGGTGGCGGGGCGTTCTTCCACGGTAGGCAGACCGCTGGCGCATATGCTGGTCTGCCTGGACGCCACGGTGACAGTCTGCCACACCAGAACGCCGGACATCGCCTCCGTTTTCAAAAGCGCGGACATGGTTATCAGCGCCGCCGGCAAGGCGCGCTGGGTCAGGGCGGACATGCTGCGTCCCGGAACAGTCGTAGCCGACGTCGGCACCAATACCGACGAAAACGGCGTTTTCTGCGGCGACGTGGACTATGCCGCGGCGGAGCCGCTGGCGGCGGCCATAACGCCGGTTCCGGGCGGAGTGGGGCCTGTTACCCTGGCCTGCCTGCTTGAGAACATAGTCTCCGCTTTTGAGAGGGGCTGATGCTTCCTGGACGCCTGTTATTATGCCTGCTGTCCGCCGCGCTGCTGGTTTTCCCGCGCGCCGCCGCGGCGCAGGACGACGACGGGGGAGAGGAGACGTCCGCCCCGGCGGACGCGGGCAATTCCTCGGACTCCTTTGACGAGGACCTGCCCCAGCCGCAGCAGCCTGCGGCCAAGCCGCGCCCGGCGCCGCCCCAAGCCAAAAAAAAGCCTAAAAATCAGGCTCCGATATACCAGCCGCCTTCGGAATATTTATTCTCCATGAAGGATTCCGGGAATTACGGCTCGCTCTACATTTTTGATTCCAAAACTGGCAGGCCCAAGGACGAAAAAGCCAAACAACTGGCCATAGAGCAGGCCCCCCCGCCGCGCGAGGTATGGCTTTTCGGCTTCAAGCCCCGGGCGGGAGCGCCGCGCCCCGCGCCGGAAAAAACCGTCGGGCACAAGCGGCCTGCCTCCAAGGCGGAACGCAAACTGCTCGGCGTCAAGGCCAAGCACAAGGGAAAGGCAGCCGGCAAAAAAGGCAAGCTAAAACTCCCCAAAAAGAAAAAACCTGCCCCAAAACCCGCGCCCGACGCCGAGGATGAGGACAGCGGCTGGAATTCCGGCAGCGGCTCCGGCGCCTCAGTTCCGCAGCTTAAACCAACAACATCGCTGGAGACCAGCGCCGGCGACAACAGTTCCCGCGGCCCGTCGCCTTCCAAAGACAAAAACGCCAAAGGGGAATCCCAGCCCTCTTCCGAGGAATAGCCGGCATTGCGGATGTGCGCGCCGGACTTTGCGGCCCGCTCCGGGTTGACACGGCGGCAGGGCGGCGCATATAATTCGGATATATGAAAAACAAAATTATCGCCGCGGCGGCCATGCTGTGCTGCGCCTGCTGCCTGGCCGCGCAGAACGCGAAACCCGCCGCCTCTCTGGCAGGAGAAGGAAAAAAAATCGCGCTCCCCTCCGGCGGCTATTTCACCTGGCAATTCGCGCAAAAACCGAAGATGGGAACCGCGATACTTAAAATACGCGCCTATTCCAAAACCGGAGAGAAAGACGCCTCCTGCAAAATCTCGGCGGAATACGGAATGCCGGAAATGCGCGCGCACGATTCGGGCGCGGTGAATTTCCGGCTCAGCAAAAAAGGGGATTATCTGCTGCCGGTGGAAATAGCCATGCCCGGCAAGTGGCGCGTTACAATCCATATCCGGCAATCCGGCAAAGAGATATTCTCCGGCGCGATAGATTTTGATGTCTGAACATCCTGCGGCGGTAAAAAAAATCCTGACGGGCTGCGGGCTGGCCGCGCTTGCCGGCATTCTGTATTGCGGGGCGGCGCGGGCGCAGTCCCGGCTGCTGTATCTCGAGGCGCAGGCGGTGGCCGGATATTCGCCGAACACGGGAAAGATAGTCTACTATTCCATGAACGAAAACGACGCGATGCAAAGGCCGTCGCTGGGCGCGGATTTCGTCGGAAAACTCTCCGGCGGAAACGGCGATTGGGGAACCCTCGCCCTGCAGCCGCGCATCGCCTGGAACGGGGGGCCGCAGTTCCAGTTGTATAACGGCTATCTGCGCGCCAGGACGCCGTTTTGCTATCTCTGGGCGGGGCATAACAGGACGGCAGTGGGGCTGGAATCCTATTTCGACACGCACGGCGCGCTTTTGCAGACGCTGCCGATGTACGGCTTCGGCTTTGACAGGGACTGGGGAATAGGCGCCTCGCGCGATTTCGGCTGGGGCGGCGCCGCGTTTTCAGCCACGACGGGAAGCGGGATGCCGTTTTACATGAAAGATTCCTATCTTGTTTCCGCGCGCGTCTCGCTGGGCGCGCTGGGCAGGGACAATTACAATGCCGGCGTCTATTTCTCCGGCGGGAGAACGCCGGACATAACCGGCTACCACGCGTCGGACCTGACGCCCATGCCCTACGGGTTCCTGGGGGCGGATTTCGCGTATCTGGTGGATAATTTTGATTTCCGCGCCGACCTGCGCAAAGGCGAAAAACAGGGCCGCGCGGCCTATGCCGCGCTGGGCAGAATAGGCGCGGGTTTTGCGGAGGAAGGCCGGCTGAAACTGGAATTGCAGCCGGTGTTTTACCTCTCCGGAGGGGAAAGCGGCTGCGATATAGCCGCCGGGGCGTCGTATGCGGTTTCGCCGGAGCTGACTCTGCGCTCGCTCTACGAGCGCAGCACAATGCCCGATGACAGCAGGCTTACGTTTCAGATGTACTATTATGTGAAAATATGAGAATCCTCTTTCTGTTCTGCGCGCTGTTCTGCGCGGCGGACTGTTTCGCCGCCGTCGGCTGCGATCTTAACGACCCGGACCGCGACATTAACCGGCTATTCCCCGGCTCTTCGGGATACAAGACGGTGTATCTTTCCGTTAAAACGCCGGAAATGCTTGCGCGTATTGAAAAACGGCTGGGCGACAAATTCCACGGCCTTTACGAGAATATCGGCGTCCCGTACACCCTTTACGAGATTTACAGGGACAAGGAAAAAATCGGCTACGTCCACGGCGTGAACCAGAAGGGCGACTACGGCGGCATACAGGTTTTCCTGGCGCTGGACCCGGCGGGGACGGTAAAAGCGTTCTATATCCAGAAGCTCACTTCCCGGACAGCGAAGGAATTGCGCTCAAAGGAGTTCGCCGCGCAGTTTGAGGGGCTTTCGCTGAAAAATTTCCGGGATTACGACCCGCTTTCCGGCAAAGCCGCCCCGGTCAAAAATCCGGCATCGCAGCCCGGCGGGGATTTCCTGCACGTGCTGCGCGCGGTCAAGAAAAATCTTATACTGATGGACGAGTTCGTGTTTTCAAAATGAATATTTACTCCGTGGCATCCAAAAACCTGCTCCGCCGCAAAAGCCGCACCGCGCTGACGGCGGGGGGCATAGCGCTCTCCACCTGGGCGCTGGCGACGCTGCTGGGATTTAGCCGGGGATACGAGAACGCCCTGAACCGCGATATAGACAATATGGGCTTTCAGGTGCTTCTGACCGCAAAAGGCTGCCCATACGAGGCGGCGACGCTTATGCTCAAAGGCGGCACGGGGCTGCGCTACATGAAGGAGGACATAGTCCGTTCCGTCGCCTCCAACCCCGAGGTGGAGGAAACAACACCCATGCTGATGCAGGGGGTTTTTGACCCGGACAAGGGCGAGAATGGCGCGGTGGCCGCATATCTGGGGGTGGACGCGCTCTCCTTCCCGCGCATGAAGCGGTATCTGGAATTCAAGCAGGGCGGCTGGTTCAGGGACAACACCGCGCGCGAGGCCGTGCTGGGCTACGAGGCCGCCGAACTTGAGCAGCGCGAAGCCGGCGACAAGCTGCTTATCCCCGGCATCGGCGCGGAGATGACGGTTTCCGGGGTGCTCAAACGTTCCGGCACGCAGGATGACGGAACCATTTTCCTGCCCATAGGCACGGTGCGCGAATTATTCTCCCGTCAGGGGCAGCTTACCGCGCTGGGCATCAAGGTCAGGAAAGGCGCCGACATAGACGCGCTTGAAAACCGGCTCTACGACCTGCCGGATGTGCAGGTGGTGTCGCTGGCGCAGGTGAAGACGACGATAATGGGGCTTGTCTCCGGCGCGAAGGCGGTGGTGCTGGCGCTGGCGCTGATAGCGGTGATAATCGCCATGTCGGGAGTGGCCAACACCGTCCTGATGTCGGTGATGGAGCGTTTCGGCGAAATCGGAATTATAAAAAGCATGGGCGCGCTGCCATCCGACATATTCAAGCTGGTGCTGGCGGAAACAGCCGCCGTCTGCGCCCTCGGCGGCGTCAGCGGCCTGCTGCTGGCCGCGCTTACCGCAAGGCTTTCCGAAACCGCCGCCCGGCATTTTCTGCCTTACGCGCCCGGCGGCGCGCTCATAATCATCGACGGCAGGACCGCCGCGGCGGCGCTGGCGGTGATACTGGCCGGCGGGCTGGCAAGCGGCCTCTATCCCGCCTGGCGCGCGGCGCGGGTGCGCCCGGTGGAAGCGATGCGGGGAGAACAATGACAGCTCTCATTTCAGCGCGCGGGCTTAAAAAAATCTACCGCAGGGGCGCCGAAACGGTCCGCGCCGCCGATGGAATAAGCCTTGACGTAAACCGGGGCGAGCTGCTGGCCATAACCGGCCCCTCCGGCTCCGGCAAGACCACGTTGCTGAACCTGCTCGGCTGCCTGGACACCCCGGACGAAGGCTCGCTTTCCGTCGCGGGAACGGAGATTTTCGGTTCCGGGCGCAAGCTCGCGGAAGGCAGGCTGACGCTGCTGCGCCGCAGGACTTTCGGCTACATATTCCAGCAATTCCATCTCGTTCCCACGCTCACCGTGCTGGAAAACGTGCTGCTGCCCCGCGTGTTTTACCAAAACGGCCCGCTGCGCAAAAGCCCCGGGGAGATACTAAAGCGGCTGGGGCTGGAGCATCGCGCGGAACACTTGCCCGCGCAGCTCTCCGGCGGAGAGATGCAGCGCGCCGCCATAGCCCGCGCGCTTATCAACGGGCCGGAGGCCGTCCTTGCCGACGAGCCGACCGGAAATCTGGACTCCACGCGGGCGGAAGAGATAAAGGAAATTCTGAGTTCCCTCGCCGCAGACGGCATAGCCGTCATCATGGTAACCCACAATCCCGCCCTCGCCGGCGCCGCCGGCAGGATTATAGAAATCCGCGACGGCAGGATAACGCCCTCCCCGAAGCCTTGACCGGAAGCAATCATTTTGTTTTCTTTTTATGCTAATATCGCCATACTTATGGACTACCGCGTTCTGGTCATCAATCCCGGTTCCACATCGGACGACATAGGCGTTTTCCTGGGGGAGGAGCAGATTCTCTCCAAAACCCTGCGCTATTCCCCATCGGATTTAAGTGCGTTTGACGGCAAAAAAGTAACCGCGCAGTTTGAATTCCGCAAGCGCGCCGCGCTGGAGGTTCTGGAAAGCTCCGGCCCCGGAGAGTTGCACGCCGTCATAGGCAGGGGCGGGCTGGTGAGACCCATACCCGGCGGCACATATCTGGTTGACGGCGCCCTGCTGGCCGATTTGCGCGAGGGCGTGATGGGCGACCATCCGTCAAATCTGGGCGGCATCATCGCCTCCGAGATAGCGGGGCCGCGCGGCATACCGGCCTTCATAGCCGACCCCGTGGTGGTAGACGAGATGTGGCCGCTTGCCCGCTATTCGGGCATGCCGGAAAACCCGCGCGTCTCCATATTCCACGCGCTTAACCAGAAAAGGGTGGCCCGCCTTGCGGCGGCAAAGCTGGGCAAAAAATACGAGGAATGCTCGCTTGTGGTGCTGCACGGCGGCGGCGGCATTTCAGTGGGCGCGCACAAAAACGGGCGGGTGGTGGACGTAAACAACGCGCTGGACGGCGACGGGCCGTTCACCCCGCAGCGCAGCGGCGGCGTGCCCGCCGGCGGGCTGGCGAAAATGTGCTTTTCCGGCAAATACCGCCACGACGAGATAAAGCTCAAAATAAAGGGCCGGGGCGGGCTTGTGGCCCATGCCGGCACCTCGGACATGGTGGCTTTGGAAAAATACATAAACACCGGCGAACTCATACCCGGCGCGGGCATGGATACAACAAAGCTTTCGCGGGAAAAGGCCCGGGAATGCGTGGAGGCCATGGCCTACCAGATGGCCAAGGAAATCGGGGCGATGGCCGCCGCGCTGGGCGGGAAAGTGGACGCGGTAGTCATCACCGGCGGGCTGGCATACGACGCGCGCGTTACCGGATTCATAGAGGAGCGCGCCGGCTGGATAGCCCCCGTGCTTAAATTCCCCGGCGGGGACGAAAAGCGCGCCCTGCGCGACGCCGCCGTCTCCGCGCTGGAAAATCCAAACTCCGTCAAGAGGTATCAGCATGCTTATGACGCCAACCGTTAAATTCACATCCTTTTCCGAACTGCTCGCCTCGGTAAAAGGCAAATGCAGCCGCGCCGCCGTTCCCGGCGCCAACAACGCCGAGGCGATGGAGGCCGTCAAAGCCGCATACGAAAACGGCCTCCTGTCGTCCGGCGCGCTTATAGGGGAAGAGGCCGCCGTGCACGCCACCGCCGCGGCGGCGGGGCTGAACCTGTCGGATTTTGAAATAATCAACTGCTCCGACCCGCAGAAAATGTGCGCGGGCGCGGTGTCGCTTATCACCTCCGGCAAGGCGGATTTCCTTATAAAGGGGCTGGTGGACACCAAATGCTATATGCAGGCGATTCTCTCCCGGGAGGCGGGGCTTGTGCCGGAAGGCGGGGTGCTAAACCACTTCGTGCTGTTTGAAACGCCGCGCTACAAAAAACCGTTCGCGGTGACAGATTCGGCCATATTCATCAGCCCGACGATAGAGCAGAAGATGCGCATAATAGACAATGCCGCGCAGGCGATGCGCCGGCTGGGTGTGGAGAGGCCGAAAGTGTCGCTTGTCTGCCCGGTGGAGAAGGTCAACCCCAAAATCAAAAGCACCACCGACGCCGCCGAGATAGTCCGCCGCGCAAACGCGGGCGGGATAAAAGACGCCGCAGTTGAAGGCCCCTATGACGTCTACATCACATTCTCGCGCAAGCTGGCAGAGGAAAAGGGAGTCGCCGGCGGCGAAGTCCCCGGCGATGTTGATATAGCGGTTTTTGACGACCTGGACGCCGCCAATGCCGTCTATAAAACCCTTTCGCTTTTCGGAGAGGGCGTCAGCGCCGCCGCGATAGTGGTGGGAGCCAAAGTGCCGGTGGTGCTGCCTTCGCGCACTGATTCGCCGTCAACCAAGCTAAACTCCATAGCCCTGGCCAGCTTCCTCAAAGAACACCGTTGATTACGGCGGGCCGGCAATCAGGCTATGTCTATGAGATGCCATTTGCGGCTGTAAAGCTCCAGCAGCCGGCGGCGGAAGGGGCGGTGCTGCGGAGATTGCAGTTCCGGGTCGCGGCGGAACAGTTCGCCCTTATCTTCCGCCGCCCAGGCCAGCACTTCCCTGTCTTCCACCAAATCTCCGGCGCGCAAATCCAGTTCGCCGTGCTGGCGGATGCCCATGAAATCGCCGGGGCCGCGCATCTCCATATCCTTTTCGCCGATTTTGAAACCGTCGTTCGTGGAGCATAGCGCGCCGATGCGCGCGCGCGCCTGCTCCCCCCCGCTTTCGCTTACAAGCACGCAGCGCGATTTGTCCACGCCCCTGCCGACCCGCCCGCGCAGCTGATGCAGGCTGGCGAGGCCGAATCTTTCCGCGTTCTGGATTATCATCACCGCCGCGTTTTTGACGTCTATGCCCACCTCTATGACGGGCGTGGCAGCCAGAATTTTAATCTCCCCCGCCGCGAATTTTTCCATTACGGAGGATTTATCCTTCGGCTTCATCCTGCCGTGCAGCATGGCGCAGGCAATGCCGGGGAAAATCTCTTTTGAAAGCCGCTCATATTGCGCGGAGACGGATTTGACGTCCTCGTCCCCGCTTTCCTCTATAAACGGATGCACGATATAAGCCTGCCGCCCCGCCGCGACTTCCCGGCGCGCTATCTCAAACGCCTCGCTTTCTGCGGCGGAGATTGTCTCCACCGGCTGGCGGCCCGGGGGCAATTCGTCTATGGTGGAAATATCCAGATCGCCGTAGAGCGCCAGCGCCAGCGTGCGCGGTATGGGCGTGGCCGTCATAACCAGCAGGTCCGCGCCTGAGGCTTTTTGGCGCAGCAGCGCGCGCTGGCGCACGCCGAAGCGGTGCTGCTCGTCAATCACCGCAAGGCGCAGGGCGGCGAAACGCACATCCTCCTCCAGCAGCGCGTGCGTGCCGATTACCAGATTTGTCTCGCCCTTTGATATGCGCTCCAGCGCGGCCTTGCGCGCGGCGGGCCTTGTAGACGAGGTGAGCAGCTCAAATTTCACCGGCAGATTCTGGAGGAAGCGGCGGAAAGTCAGAAAATGCTGGCCGGCCAGTATTTCGGTCGGCGCCATGAACGCGCCCTGATAGCCGTTTTCAACCGCCAGCATAAGCGCGCTTAAAGCGACCACCGTCTTGCCGGAGCCTACGTCGCCCTGCAGGAGCCGCGTCATTGGCCTGGGAGAGCGCAGGTCCGCGAAAATCTCGTTGATGACGCGCTTCTGCGCCGGGGTGAACTCAAAGCCCAGCTGCTGCCGGAAGGGGGTGAGCAGGCTGCGCTTTATCTGATAGGTGTGTTTTTTACCGGCGGCGCGGTTCTGGCGTTTTTTTATCTCCCACGCGGCGGAAAGCAGCAGGAATTCCTCGTAGACAATCCGTTTGCGCGCGGCGTCCAGCTCGCCCATCGTGCCGGGAAAATGCAGCCCGCGCAAAGCCTGTGTTGCCGAGAGGAGTTTCCGTTTCTCCGCCAGTTCCGGCGGGACAATATCCTCAATGCCGCCGCAGCATTTTTCAAGCGCGCGCCACACGGCCTCGCGCATGAATTTATTGGACAGCCCCGCCGTCAGCGGATACAGCGGGACCAGCCGCTCCACATGCGGGGCTGCGCCCTCGTCCCCGGCGAAATAGTATTCCTCAACAGCTACCGAGGTTCCCGCCGCGTTATTGGGCCTGCCGATTATCCAAAGCTCGCGCCCGCGCGCCATCTCGCGTTCCAGCGCGGAAAGCGGGTCATACTGCAACCCGGCGGTGCGCTTGAACCAGACGGCCTCAATCTCCGCCCCGCCGCAGGAGATGCCGGCCTTGAACAATCCGACCGGACCTTTGGTGAAAATCCGCCGGCACCACAGCACCGCCCCCCTGCACACCGCGCACGATTCCTGCCTGAAAATGGACAGCAGCGAGTTAGTGCGCCTGTCCTGCCAGTCGCGCGGGTAATAGCGCAGCAAATCCTCTACGGAGGCTATGCCCAGCTTCTCAAGCAGTTCCGCCCGTTTGGGGCCGACGCCTTTTATGTATTGGATAGAGTCTGACATGTGTAAAAGTGCCGGGAGTGGGACTTGAACCCACACGCTCGGTGAGAGCACTGGTTTTTGAGACCAGCCTGTCTGCCAGTTCCAGCATCCCGGCCAAAAGCGCAGACTTATTTTACAAAAATTATCGGGGCTGGCGGCTGCGCAAGAATTATCCAATGCAAGATGAGCCTGAAGGAATGCTCGTTTCCAACACAAGATGAGCCTGAACCGCGCTGAAATCGTCCGTTTGCGCTCCGTCGTTCGTAAACTAAGCCATGACGCTGGAAATGGA